>DATDTQ010000049.1:0-13871 GCA_035290765.1 Candidatus Peribacteraceae bacterium | reverse complement strand
TTTTCTTTTCATTTGATCAGCCCCGCATGAGACGCTTCGCGTCCATGCGGGGCAAGCTGACCCCTTTGTCTTGGTGCCTTTAGCGGCGGGGTTCACCCGTTCCCATCCCGAACACGGTAGTTAAGACCGCCAGCGCCGATGGTAGTACGGCATGCGCCGCGCGAGAGTAGGCCGGTGCCAAGACAAAGGGATCAGGCTTAAGAGGAAACCTATGGTTCGACAGGCTCACCACGGGCGGTTTTTCTCTCGTGAACTCTCTTTTCCCTAAGAAGAGGTCGCTCACCGAAGCAAAGTTTCCGGCTTGCGACGTTTTTATGCTGCAAATTTTTAATTTGTCTCTGCAATTTTTCGCAGGGCCATGGATCGCATTGAGGCAATTAAGTTTTCCATCGCGCGATTACAATTCTCAGTTGCTTCAATTAATTTGTCAGCGTCCTTCGTTTCAATAGCATTTCGACGTTTGGTTTCCCATTCTAACAGCTCTCGCCCTACGACTGAATCTTTAACGACTGCCGCTTTAAATATTGGTTGAGATGCAGGCATCTCTAAATGAGCACTGAGATCCTGATACGCGGCGTGCAATTCTTGAAGCCGAGCAAATTTTTCATCCGGGATTAAATCCATTGCTTGGGTGGCTAATGCAATGGCTTCTCTGGCCTCAGTGCAAATCTCTTCTATATTGTTAGCCGCACTGGCGAACAAGACGGATTGGTATATTTTTTCGGCATCTGCAAGAGCAGCGCGTTTATCATTCGTCATTTCTGTATGTTTTGCTTTCTCTTTAAGAGCTTTGTAGGCAGCCTCAATATCTTGTGGCGGGATATCCATTATTATATAATTGTATATTAATATTATATTAAGTCAATAGTCGGAGGATCATGAAACTAAGCTCCGGTTCGCGACTTTTAATATTTGCGAGCATTGACTTGGCGCTGTCAATGAGGCACCTTCCGCGGCGCGTCCGATCTTTTCTCCCCACGGCACATGGAGGTGATGTATGTCACCAAAACGCCCGCCCGATGCTAGTTCTAGCTCACTCGATGTCTCGGCAACGGAAAGTTGTGTTCTCTCCGATGGCCAGTCGGTTCATGAATCCAAAGCTGGATTTACCTCGGCAGCCGGCAGTTCTCCCGAACTGACACGGATGGAAAAACTGCAAATTCAGCGTGATGCCCAAAAACGCAGCCGCCACGGCAATGGACACTAGCAGGTGAAAGGATTCACCAAGACGCTCATGGCGGCCCCTCTGCAAAGAGGGAGCCGCTTTTTTTGTTAGGAACCTAAAATTAGGCCGTGGCACTCGCGGGAACGAGGTACCACGGCCCGTTACTGTAGGCACAGAGTCCGGCCCGGACCCGAATAAGAGGCCTACAGTTTGGCCCGCAGTGAGTCCTACATCGGACGTAAACCATCCAATGCGGCGGGAATCACTAACGAGCGCAAAAATATAGTCGGCCCAAAGATTCGATCGGTCAATCACTCTCTTAAACAGCCGGTTTCATCCGGAATAGGTGCGCGTACTTCTCGCGCAGTGCATCCAGTTCACGCTGTTCCGCTTCAGGCACGCCATGTCTGCCGTAATTTGCGATTTTCGTTGTTAATTCAGCGGCTCGCTCGGCATCAGCCGGCGCCATGCCTTGGCTTTGAAAGCCGAATTTCATTTTGGCGGTTTCCATAGGAGCCGAGTCTTATCCTGTTAGGTTTGATTGTCAATTGGTCCGGGTTCCATCCGTTCCAGGAACGGATTTTTGCCGTAGCTAAGCGCTTTTGCCGGTGTTAAGGCCCAGACGCGGACAACAAGATATCGCTACTTGGTCTCGAGAAAGTTGTACTGGCAGATGTCCTTTCCTCTTTTTTATGTCTGCCAAGAATCGATTTTCCTTCGCGCCGTGCATCGAACGCCTCGAAGAGAGGCACATGATGGCGGCGGCGCCCATCAGCTCATTGCCCGCCCTCGAACAGCTGCATGATGAAACAGCCGCGCAAGTTTCCTATCTTGTGAGCGCACCCAACGCCGCCGCCGTCCACGGAGCGCAGCGCGAATTCATCGCGCCGGTTCCCGACCGCACGGCGGAGGTCGAGGCGGCGTTGGCGAATCCCAATCAGGCTGGGCTGGAAGCGCTGAATGCGCAGCTGCGCCGCGACGTAGACACGACGAGCGTGTGGGAGAGTCAAATGGAATTTGAATACAGGGACCGGGAGGCGCGCTTGGCGCGAACGCAGGAATACCTGCAGCCGCACCGCGCGGCCGAAGCGGCCCTTGAGCAGGCGAAAGCCGATCTGCTGTCGGCTCGAAACGCATTTCAGCAAGCGCGCCAACAATGGCGTTTTTTTGATCCGCGGGTGCGCGAAGCGCGACGAGAACTCGCCGAGACCCGGGTGGAATTTGAAGCCGCTCGGACCGGCTGGCAGCACTCGCTGCGGGAAAACCGGACACTCCTGTCATTAGAGCGGCATTTGCAACAGCGGTTTGCGTATTACGAAAATCTGCTTGAGTTCTACGGCACGATTTTCGAACGCCTTGAGCAGCAGACGCAACGCGTCATCGCCGCGCTGGACCCGTTCTATGCCGAAACATACAAGTACATCGCGCGGGTGCACGGCGATATTGTCGAACATTTGTCGCAGCGACTCGCCGAGCTTGAAGCTGAGCCGCTGCGCGCGGAAACGCTCCCCAACCAGGAGGCCGGGCTGGCCGAGTTCTATCAAGACCTGCAAAACGAAGACGCGGCCCTGTCGGCCGGGGCGAGACTGACGGGCCGCCTGACCGCCACTTCGCATGAGATGCTGGATCCGCTTGTTGCTGAGCTGTGGAAAATCCGCCAGCGCTGGCACGCGCGCAATAACGAGGCGCAATATCTGCGGGAGCGACTGTGTCCGACTGTCATCCGCGATGAAGTTGATTTCACGCCTGAAGCAGTGTGCCAGGGCCCCCGCGACGTTCAGGCTCAATTCGCTTTACCGGAAGAGATCGGCGGCGTTATGCGATTGCAGAGTGAAAAATTGCGCATCGAAGAAACCGATGAAGACGTGGATATCATTGTCCACGGTCAAACCGTCATTGTCGATTTCCATCAGATTGAAGCGCTAGTCCTGGGCGCGGTATTCACAATCGAGAGAACGGACGGTTCGGATGACTGGATCCAGTTCCAGGTTTTGAACGGCAGGCAGGAAGTCTCAGCCGGCAATTTCCGGCCCGGCCTGGGGCCGATTGCCGCCGGCGGGTTTGGCGAAGGCGTCACCCGGATTGTCTTTACGGTAGCCAATCCCGCCGATTCGGCTGCCGGACTGCGTATAAAAGAACTGCAGCTAATCCGGCCCAATCCGTTGCACGTTTGACTTTTTATTTGCTACGCTTCCAATTCTTCCCATGCCTCGCACACCGCGCACTTGGCACATCGAAACGCTCGAGGAGCGGTCGATGATGTCGGTTGCCAGTCCGACGGTCCTACCCGTCATCCAACAAGAAACCAGCGATCAGATCGCCACGGCAGTTGCGCCCGCCCGACCGTCGAATGTTCCGACGCCAGATCGGGCAGCGGCCATCGATGCGGCCGTGGCCGAATTAAATGCAGTAGAACTGATACCAATAAAGACTCTGGAATTCAATCAGCGCGAACCAGACGTTCGCTTTCTGACAAACATGCAGCACAGCGGCGGTAGGGGCTACAGCGAATCAGATTTATTTAACATACGGAACGGCGTTTTGCACCAAGACACAACCAACGATGATGGTTGGGCAAAGTTTTCCACCAGCGACCCGCTGTTTTCACCTGACGAATATCTCACGATGGATGTTCGCTTGCGGGTGAATGAAGTGCTCGCGCGAGAAGATCCCGATGATCCGGCCTTTAAGGCGTATGAAGGAAGTTTTGCCGGCTTTCAAGACGGTGCCCACAATTACAGCGTGTACTTTGACGAAGCGGGTTTCTCTGTGCAAACGCCAACCGGCACGCAGCATGCCGATATGACTCAAGACGAAATGCATGATCTCCGCATTGAGAAAATTGATGCGAACGGTCTCTTTTCCGTGTCACTTGATGGCGAAACAGTCATCACCGCCCAGGCGCTTGCCAGCGACCGTAATAGCTTTGAATTTGGCGACGGCAGTTACCACCGCAATAACAGCGCTAATATTGATTGGGATTATGTGCGCATCTTTGAAGTACTCCAAAAGAAGACAAAAGACCCGGCCGCGCTGGAAGCGCTGGCCGCGGCGCTCGCGCAGGATCACCTGCGGGTGGCTGGAGATATGGCGTACTTTGAAGCGCGCGAAGCGCGGGCGCAACAGGCGGTCGCGACCTTTCAGCAGCAGTTGAATAGAATTGCCAAACTGACCGGCGCGCACAGAGAGAAGGCGCTGAAAAGCGTCCCGGCCATTACCCAGAACTTGGCTTCTGCTAGAGCAGGCGTGCGTTACTGGTCAAACCGCGCCCTGGCCGCCGAGCGTATTCTGCAGCGAGTCGTTCCTCAGGAAGAGCGCGTGCAGCAGGTGCTGACTGACATGTACGAAGCCAATGCCGCTGAGGCAGCGGCCGAGCACCGAGAAATGCTCCAGAAAATAAGCGACAAGCTGCGCCTCGTGGAAGAAACGCCGCTCGATCAGCAAAGCGCGGACGCCCAGGCGCTCGCGCTGCAGACGATTGCCGCTGAATTGCAACAAACGATCGGCACCATGCTGGGGGCGACGACGGATCAGCGCGCCATGGCTGCACTCGCTGCGCGCGCCTCGCTTTCACCATTGCAATCCGACCTCCAATCATTGTCCGATCGACTCACGGTACGCAGTGAACAAGTCTTTGCCGAACTCGAACGGCGCATTCCGCGGTATATGACGGCGGATGTTGACTTAACGCTTGGACTAATCGAGCGGACCGAACAAAACGGCGTCACCCGAAATGTGTACGCCGATATTGCGCTGCCCGAGGAGATTGGCGGATCACTGCGCGTGGATAGCTGGGCCGGCGGTGACTTTGTGCACTCAAATGTGGGCATAAGCGCGGATGCCCGAGCCAATCCGGTTATCAAAGGCAACGGTATCAGTTTCGACCTTTGCCGGGCGGGCAAGCTTACCACCGGCGTTCGCTTCAGCGTCACTGCCATGAACGATTCCGCCGGCCGTATCAATGCGCGATTCTTTGCGGGCGAGCAAGAGGTCGGCACCCAATCAATCCTTTCCGGCGAAGAGTTGCAATTTGAACGGATAGAGGGCGTCACGAGCGTCGTTCTCTACGGAGAAGACGCCGCCGCCCGCGCCGCCGGGTTCTGCATCGAAAATTTTCAAGTCACAGCCAATACACATTGGGAACAAATCGAAGCGCCAGTGCTCCGCCCGGTTACGAATGACGGCGTTGCCGATATTGCCGCCCGTGGTGATTGGGCAACGCCCGAACAGGAGTTCACGGTCCGAGAGTGGGACATGTTTGTCTCGAACAATAATATTTTCAGGCGGAAAGCCGGTGATCCCAGTTTGACCGGAAACGCCAAGATGATGATCAGCACTGTTGTCCGATCGGACGAATACGTGCGCTACCATCTGCAAGGCAGCGGCCGCATCGTGGGTGTGTACTACATTAAAGACCATGCTTTGCACGAATTGATGCCCGGATTTTTTGAAAATACCGGAACTTCCGTCACCTTTGCCCCGCACATGCCGGCCGGCGGGATCGTGTTGAATGTTTTTGAAGCCAAGGATGCGGTTTTGGTGCGGGGAGAATCCGGACCCACCAGAGAGTCGGTGGAGCCCGAGAAGAAAATGAAGCTGTCATTGAACATCGTTAACGTGGACTTACAGCCGGCTAGTTCCGAGGGATTTCGTCCCGGCTTCATCGGGGAAGGAATGTCCGGCCGCATGCCGGTCATGGCCGGCGGAGGTGGCACATTCAAAGTGGACCTGAATATCTGCAACCAAGCGCCCGTGGGCGGCAGGGTCCGCGTCGATGTCTTCGGCGGACCCACCCACACAGTTCAAGATCCCTTGGATAGCACCTTCTTCGCGGACATGAGCCCTTACGGTACCCAGGTTCTCACCGTCAATGTCACTGCCGCCGGTGATCCGTCGAGCGGGGACAGACGGCCGGGGGCGTACTTCCGGGCGACATTAGCCGACGGAACAGTCGTCGGGGAAGGTTCCGTCGTGACCGGAAAAGTGAACTCGGCTGATCCGGAGCGGACGGTGACTGAGGTGACCCAGGCCGACGGCACCGTCAAACAGGTCATTTCGTACGTCACGCCGCCGCCGAAATCTGTAGAGCAGGCAGAGCAAGACTATCGTTATGCCGTCAGACAGAAGAAAGCTCATGACGCACGCGTTGCCAGTGGCGGCACGTACGCGTTTGATGATTCGGTCGATTATGACAGGCGTGTTGCAGAATCGAGTGCGGTTTATATCGCTGCATTGGAGGCCTCAGGAATGACGAATGACGAAGCGAATGATCTCCTTAATGACGACGGTGAATCTCAGCCAGAGCCTCTGACTCAGCAGGAGATCGCGCTTTTGGTCGAAGACGGTCGAAATTACAATTTAATATTGGATGATTTAAACAATAATCTGGCGGCCGCGTTGCGGGGTGAATTAATTCCAATTGGTGGAGGATTTTTTGCACGTTTTGAAAGGTTAACTAGTGGTGATATTTCTGTAATCCTTGTTGCAGCGAACCATTCAGAGATAGGAGGAGGTAGCGTGTCTGCTGTTTATACAACTCAGAAATTGAGCGTTCCTCGAACGCAAGCACAGACATTTTTTCAGAGTGGTAACACGACCACTCTAGAGGAAATAAATAGCTGTGAACTTGCATTTAATCATGAGATCTTAGCTTCTGCCCTAAGGGAATATCTTCAAAAGAATCCTTTCATTTTTAATGAGCCTGAAACTTCTATCAATCGTGAATTAATTTTGGATGCATTTAAAAATAATTTCCCTCTCGACAATCCACACTTGCGCTATTGGCTGCTTGGCTCTGGCTACCATGACGGTAATTCTTTCCATGCGGTTGACCTCAATAGTTTGACAGGCGGTGATACCGATCGGGGAGATAACATCTATTCAGTTGCTGCGGGCACTGTTCGGATTAGCGACGCTGACTTAGCGACAGGAACAGTGATTATTGATCACGATGGTTGGATTTCCGGGTATTTACATATGCCAATATTTAAAACAGAGCAATTAACGCCAGACGGAAAACAAATTTATGAAATCCGCAAACAACAGTTGGTTGGTGAAAATATTGAAGATACTGACACTTCAAAACTTATTTGGGATGGCATGGAGTTGGACGCAAAAGAGCATTTCGGTTTTGTGGGGGGTAGAGAAAGCGCTGCAGCATCTGGATACAATGAGGGTAAAAGAAATGCACACTTACATGTATTTGCCAAAATTGGCGACGATACCATAGATCTGCGGCCTGCAATCATGGGTGCAGGAGTGACAAGAGTAAAAGCATTTGACGGGGGACCTGACAGTAATTGGCTAACCTCGGTGGACAATGCAACGAGAGATGTTGCTTGGGATGACTTTTTACAAGCTTGGGTAAATCACTCTGAAAAGCTAATTTTGGATAGAGATCCACAAGTATCGAACAGTAGTGGCACCGGAGTTTCACAACGGTGGATAGCTTGGCATATAGATCCTACTCAAAGACATCCAATAATTTGGGAGGAAATAGGCGAAACAATCCTTGAAAGCGGCCAGAGGCAACCGGTTATGGGATGGGTTAAAATAGGGACAAATAAGGAAACTAGTGGAAATAACATTTGGGATTCTAATTCAGGTTCTTGGTTTGATTATGAATAAAACTTTCTTGATGATCGGCGCATGCATGCTATTAACTAGCTGCATTTTTAAGCAAGCATGCTACGAAAATTCTGGTGACAAATGGATTGTGTGTAACACCGAAGGAGGATACACATTTTGGTATCCGCTATGGATTGAGGAAAACGAAGAAAGACAGGTGGACGTCTATGCATATGATTTAAAAGAACCATGTTCTCCTGATACGATAGGTGCCTCATTTATTAATAAAATGGGCATTGTAGAGGAATCATTTTGGGGAAAAGTTGATTATTATGATATTTATTGGAGTGGGGATTTTCCCAACGCAACTTCTCCGGTTTGCAGATATTCTGTGGGCGAAGTCGGCTATGGTTTTTGTTCTCAAAGGGATAATAAAACAGTGATTATCTGTGTGGAACAACTTCAAGACGACCCTCAGCTTGCTAAAGAAATTTTTGAAACATTCCGGTGGACACGATGAAAATTAAAATTTTCTTTATTGGAGTGCCTGCTTTTTTAATATTTCTAGGGGGTTGCACGTCTGATGAAAGATTTACAGATGAAAAAAGCTCTAAGCTCTATACCGAAAATGATCACGGGTATTCAATTGTGATTCCACCTGAATTCCAAGGGAAAAGATTTCAAACTACAACCCAAGAGGGGTGGAATTCTCCGACTTTTACAAGCTTGGATAAATCAACACAGGCAACTATCTTTTTCACAACAGAGGACTGTTCCAGAGAGTTAATGGGTGCTTCTGAAATCAAACGTTTAAAAGATTCCCCAGGGGATTGGGGAAAAGTTGATTTTTGGGACGTTGAGACTTCTTTTATTTTCCCGTCGGGACCGGTACCACTGTGCGGGCCATCTCGCATTAACAGTCCTGAGGCAGCGGTATATGTCTTTTGCAGTGATATAGGAGAGAAAACAGTACTCATATGTATGTCGCAAGCAACAGAAAAGAAAGAGGTTGCAGTGGATTTCTTCAGAACTTTTCAATGGAATTTCTGAGCCCTGGCCTATTATCCCTTCACCCATGCCCGACATCACCCTCCACGACGTCATGGCTCACATCAGTAAGATGAAATTTGATTTGGAGAACAAACTTCATACAATCCATTTAGACCTTAAACGTGACATCGAAGCAGTCCACGAACACTCTCGCGGCAATGCCGATGGCATCGACATTCTCGCTAACCGCTTAACCAAGGTTGAGCGGAGGATGCACAGGTGGAAGTAATGTCAACTGACAGCACAAATTACCGTGTGGGAATGAGAACATATCTCGCCTCACATTCACCGGATCAGTTTCTTGATTTATTAAAGAATAAAGAAACAAACAAATATTATAGTTTTCACATTTATCAGCCGACTAGCTCGAAAGATTCAAGCGATTTAATAGGGGAATATTGTGATTACGAAGGGGCAGGAATTAAACGGATTTACACGGGGTCTGTTATTGTGATTCAAGCCACAGACAACTGTTTATGGGGAAGGGTATTTGGCGTTTCAGTGAATGGGCAATCCTACAAAATTCAAGGAGGTACCGATGCAATGAATTATGATTTAATCTGGGAATTATTAAAAACTGCGAAGCCCATCGAATGATGAAATAATCCTTATCTGTCTCCAAACAAATGCTTCCGAATAGCGATAATGCTTTGTTGCGTTGTTTCTGCTGCGTAATGTGGTAGCACTGTCAGAAAGCGGGTATTGCGGGCAAGGGGGGAATTAGCAA
The DNA here is from genome assembly GCA_035290765.1 of Candidatus Peribacteraceae bacterium. Lineage (GTDB taxonomy): Bacteria > Patescibacteriota > Gracilibacteria > Peribacterales > Peribacteraceae > DATDTQ01. The sequence continues at coordinate 4,362 of DATDTQ010000049.1, read as the reverse complement.
AGTAATATTCCACTGTTTTTTCGTATGGTCGAAACGCTTGAGTATTAAGCGAGGCCTCGGTATTTGCGTAGTGCCCAGCTCCCAAAACGACCAAACCAACTTTGTTCGTCGTTAAATACTTTAGCAGTGTGGTCATCAGGTAACTGTGACGACGGTGGAAGCCTTCGGATAAATCGTCTTCTTCCCCCGCAGTTTTATACTCATCCAAAGATTCTTTTGTCCAAAGACCATGAGCTTGTTTCATGTAATCGAAACCATGTTCGATGAGAGCATGAGCAATGCGTCCTTCGCCGCGTGTAGCATCGATGATGGAATCTTGTTCATCCTTGGGGACATCACGTGCCCGCAAAGAATCTATAAAATGCTGGAAATATTCAGCATCTTCGCCCAACGCGTACATGTTGCGTGCACGACGTGCTACCACAGGATATCGGAGCGCCTGTGAGTGCAAGTGCTCTTCCCCAGCAGTGATACCTTCGAGAAACAAATGCACGTCTGGCTTTTGGGAATGGACATTTTGTGCAATATCAACGATGCGGTTGGAATGTTTTAGGAGGGCTGCTGCATAAGGTGGGTGCAGCATGAAGCGTTCAAAATCATCATCTGAACCGTGGATCTGAGCCACATTGATACAAAGACGGTCATAGCCGCGTGGAATTATTTGGTTTATCACTGCGCCATACCGTGAAACGCCGTCCACAAGTTTGTCTGCTTTTTCTTGGAATGGGGTTGGCTTTTCTGGAGCTATCTTCTGTTCGGAATCTCGATTTGGAATGATGGCCAGGTGATCACTTAAAAATTCAATTCCTACGTCCTTTTGACGAAGCATCGATCGTAACGAACGCTCACTTGAATTAATAATCGAAATGGGAACGCGGGGAGTTTTTTGAGAAAAAAGTTTCCCGTCGGGTCCATAAATTGACCCTGTTGGAACTTCTTCTTGTGTGAGAGCTTGCCATAGACTGCGTCGCACCGCTTCATGCGTGGAAGAGAAACCAGGAGTTGATAAATATTCCCTATGATCTTGCACTGGTAAATCTGGGTTCGAACGAATTCTTTGCCACGTAGTTTCATTTATTTGTTTCCAAAAAACTATACGGTCAGAGTTTAGGGAATCCTTCTCCTCTACCCATTCAGCCTCCTGAAAGTAATCAGCTAGCTTCTTCAAAGGCATATTGTTAATTTAACAAAAATTAAATATTTGTCAAATATAGTGATATGTAGAAAAAGCCGCTAGTTACGGGCTTTTAGGGGGTTTTAGAGTTATCATCAAGAGTGATGACCCTCGCCATCTCCAAAGGCATCGGCAGCCCCCGACTTCGCTCTACGAGCTCCGCCGGGCAGGCGAGATATCATCTTTATGCCGAATGGTTACAGGCAGTTCGTCCCGACATTGAATGCGTTGAACTTTCGCAGTTACCGCTCGCTGAAGCGCTGGATGAGCTGGCGCGTTGCGACGGCTTACTGCTCACCGGCGGCAAAGACGTGCACCCGAACCGTTACCAACAAAACGGTCGGTTGCGGGAATGCTCGATCGACGAAGAACGCGACGCGCGCGAGTGGGAATACCTCAATGTGGCAATGGAGAAGCAAATGCCGGTCCTCGGGATTTGCCGCGGTATGCAGGTCATGAACGTGTACTTTGGCGGAACATTGGTCGTTGATATTCCTTCCGACATCGCGGGCGCGTACGCGCACCGCGATATTGGCGAGCCCGAGGCTCGCCAGGATTTGTGGCACTTCATCCACACCTCGGATACGGGAGAGGAGGGAAGAGTAAACAGCTCGCACCATCAAGCCGTCCAAACCATGGCTAAACCGTTTCGGCTGATGGCGCAAGCGCCTGATGGCGTGATTGAAGCCATGGAATCACGCGGCGCCCCAACTCCGCCCATGTTGGCGGTGCAGTGGCATCCGGAACGGATGCCGTATGAAGATTCGCTTTCACGGGGAATCGCGGAAAAGTTCTTGGCGTACATCTAGATGTAAGGATTAATTGACATTCACCATTAAGGTCCGTATTCTGCACACAGATGCAATTTGCCATTGTCTTCACCGCTCGTCGTCGCCCCTCGCAGAGGTAGCGAGTGATGTGCTGTGATTCGGTCTCGCCTCTGCGAACAATCTCGAAGAGGTGTTTTTGTATATATGCCTTCCTCTCCGCAAACCATCGGCGTCCTCGGCGGCATGGGCCACTCCGCTGCCGCCGATTTATTCCAAAAAATGCTGGCCTACGCCCAGACGGAATACAGAGCGGTGCAAGACGAAGAGTATCCGCCAATTATCATCCATAGCTTGCCATTAGCAGGCTTCGACGAAACTGGTGTGGCCGATGAAGAGATTGTCCGGAAGCAATTAGTGGAGCGAGTCAAAGGTTTGGAAGCTGCCGGGGCCGATCTTATCGCCATCGCTTGCAACACGGTTCACATTTATCACGCCGAGATGCAGGCGGCCGTTCACATTCCCATCATTAACATGGTGGAAGTGACCATGCACGCAGTGCAACTCAGCGCGCTTCCGACTATCGGATTATTCTGCTCCGAAACGACGACCAAAACACACCTCTACCAAAAGACGCATAAGCCGGACGGTCTTGAAATCATCGAGCCCACGCCGGAACAGCAGGCACATTTAAATCATGTCATCGAACACGTCATGGGTGGAACCCAAAACGAAGACGATGTTGCGGTGCTCCAAAAGATCGCGGCAGAATACCAAGCTAACGGTGCGCAGGGTGTCATTCTTGGTTGCACAGAGATTCCGCTGGCCATCAAGCCGGACCAGCTGACGGTGCCTGTGTTTGATGCCACGAAGATTCTGGCGAAAGTGGCCGTGGATATGGCTATAGGCCGGATTTCAAGCCGCCCTTCCCATACTGCAGAACCCGGGAACCGCGGGTGACTTTGCTGATGCTGACGCCCAGCTTTTTGGCAATGCCCCGCTGTGGCACGCCCTTGGCCAGTAGCTTCACAATCTGCAGGCGCTCGCCCAACGACGCGCGTTCTTGGGGAGTGAAGAGATCCTGAAGTAGCGCCTGCCATTGCTTGGCAGAGCGATGCTTGGCTAGCAGTTTTATCAATTCGGCGTCGGAACGGTTGGAGGGCATGCATCGATAATAGCACAAAGTATTGACTTTAGACAAAACAGTCTGTACTTTTGTACTGGTGCAACGGTACATATTACAAATCCGGCTTACATGGTGGCGCTCCTCGCGGACACCGCTGTATAGCTGGCGATAACTGAATCGAAAAATCTACCGCCCGACTATACAGCCGGGATCTTTTTTATTTCCCCTTTTCAATCATGAATTCCCCCCAATCACCACAGGAAACAATAGAACGATATTTGAAAACAGATCAGCCGTTCGCGCTCATTCAAAAAGAACGAGCCGACCACGCCTTGCTGTTGTCAGGTCCAGTCCAGTCTCTGGCCAACATCGCGGATATTCCGCGAGCCAATGCCAATAACACCAACGAGATTCAATACGACTCATTGAGCATCATTCCGTATGCCCAAATCAAAGAACGCGGCCTGGCGGCCCGCGAAGACGACGCCACCATTCGTTGCATGCTAATTACGGAGCAGACGAGGCTCTCAACGAGTGAGCTGCTGACCCTGCTTCCGCAGGAAACCATTGAATTTGCGCAGGCGCCGGCTTGTAAAACGGAGGAAGAAGAATTTGCCGCCGGAGTGCGCGAAGTTATCGCGGATTACATCAAACGAGGGAAAGTCTGCAACATGGTTCTCAGTGCCGAGTTTTCCGCGATCATCGCCGACATGTCGCCCCAAAAAGTCCTGACGGTCTTCGGCAACTTGCTCCGGAATGAATTCGGCGCCTATATGACTTTTTTCTATTACGACGGCCTCCAGTATCACATCGGCGCGTCGCCGGAGCGCCACATTACGGTGGATCACGGCGAAGTGACCATGAATCCCATCAGCGGCACGTACCGCAAAGTTAATTTTCTGATCGACCCCGCGGTGTTCGAGGAATTTTTACAGGATCCAAAAGAAATAAATGAGCTTTTCATGTGCGTGGATGAAGAAGTGAAGCAGATGGCGCAAATGTGCGAAGCCGGCGGCCGGATCGAAGGGCCGTTCCTGAAAGAAATGTCGGGTGTCGTCCACACTGAGTACCTTCTCATCGGTCGGTCCGGAAAAGACTGCCTGGATCTACTCCGCATATCCATGCACGCGCCGACCGTCACCGGCTCGCCGGTGGAAGCGGCCTGCCAGGGCATTGCGGAAATCGAACAGGAACCGCGCGGGTATTACGCGAGTGAACTGGTGCTCCTGGGCCATCACCCCGACGGCACCGAATTTTTGGATAGCGCTATCACCATCCGCACCATGCGGATACTC
>DATDTQ010000048.1:0-5300 GCA_035290765.1 Candidatus Peribacteraceae bacterium | reverse complement strand
GGGCGCGCGTGCAGGAGATCATCAAGGCCGGCAAAGCCGGCGAATTTGCTATAGGGGACGATGGAATGGTTCGCATTTTGGATGAAGTATTGGCGCCGAACGAAGTGAAAATCGTCTACCGTGGAAAAGAAGGCCAAAATGTCGCCGCCGATCACGGCGTCGTCGTCAGCCTTGCTACCAACGTCACCGATGCGCTGCGACTCGAGGGGCAAGCCCGCGATCTCATCCGCGCGGTGCAAAAGCTGCGGAAGGACGCGGGGCTCAGCTTCACCGACCGGATCACGCTGCACGTGGAAGGGTTGGATGATGTTATGAAGACACACGGCGATCTGGTGATTCGCGAGACACGCGCGACGATCGGCGCAGTAAAAGACAATGGCCAGACAGTGGAAGTGGGAGATACCACAGTCATCATCCACCTTCATAAGATGTAACCTGAAACGTGCAACCTGCAACGTTACAAGTTGCACGTTGCACGGTAAAATGCAGACATCGCAAACTCTCGCTTCTCCATGCCGGCGGTCATTATCATGCGCTTCGTGCTGACAATGATTCTGGTGTGGTGGATGTCACGCTCTTTTAGCGAATATTTTGTGATTACGGGCGAGCTGCAAGCAATTGTTGTGATTGGCGCGCTCCTCACACTCATGAACATGCTCGTTCGCCCTTTCCTCGATCTCATCGCTTTTCCGTTAAAATTATTTGGTCTGCTGCTCGCTGTGATTGTGGTGAATGGCTTGTTCCTGTACCTTACGACGCAGATCACAGACAACATGGACCCAACGATTGTCACGCTTCAGATCACAGGCGGCATCTGGGGCTGGCTCGTCGTGTCGTTCATCATTGGCTTCGGCAATTGGGTGACGAACAAGATCGCTAAATAAACAAGGAAGCTAAGGAGAATAAAGAAGCTAAAGATTCCTCAGCTTCCTTTCGTTCTTTAGCTTCCTTTTTTAGGGCAACGCTCTCTCCGTAAACTCCGCCAGCACTCTACTCAACCCTTTAATCGCCGCATTGGTCGGCATTTCGTTATACGAAGATACGATCGAGAACTGATCTTTCTCCGTTTTGTAACCGAAGACGATGAAGCCCGGCACGCCGAGGCTTTTCAGGAATTCTTCGACTTGCTTCTGAATATTGGCTTGGTCCATGGCAGATGGGGGAAGGCCTTATTTTATCCCTAATAACAGGCTTTTCCTCCTTATTTGACTTAATATTATAATAAGTTATAATTATAAAGTTCTTCCGATCCTTCCTCTAACCGATCCCGCGAACGCGGGATCAGAAAGGAATGCCCTATGAGGCGAATCAGTGGTCTGATTTTACACCTTATAGTTTTGTGCGCGACGGCCGGCAGCGTCGGCATCGCGATCGCGGCGGGTCTTCAATGACCTGAGCCAACGAACGTGCTGGGCTCTCCCCTGAGAGCCCGGCATTTTTTTAGCCTTAGCACCCCAGCGCCGCCTGACACTGTGCCTTCGCGTCGGCATCAGGAATTTGATCGCACGCCGCGCAAGCCGCATTCGGTGCGTTCACATCGATTTCCGGTGCGCCGGCTTCATCCCTGATGAGTTCCAATTGATCGCTCAGATTTTGAAACTCACGGTCCGCCGGCGGTTCGAAGAAGTTCGAATCAATGTTCCAAGGTTCACACAAAAATGCGACGGGCTCATTTTCCGACAGTCCCAGGCCTTCTCCGCCTTCATCTTGGCCAAAGACCGTATCATCGCCTTCCGGAAATTCCATCATGATCCCTTGCGTCATCACTGTATTCCACACGTAGCCGACCGTTCCCTGGCGGATCATGGAGCCTTGAAATGTTTGCCCGTCTGCTTCCGTCACTGCAAAGTCGCCGCGAAGACTGCGGCCATCACCGGCAACATACACCGTGCCGCTCGTGGTGCTTCCGTCAGATTCATCTGTAAATGTACAGCGTTGGTCCTCACCTGACATTCGTAGCTCCTGGAAGGTCATAGCCACTGGTTCCGTTTCCGGTTCCTCCGGCGTGCCACCAAACCATGCGCAACCTGCGAGTAAGACCGTAAGGCCGATCAGGAAAAACGAGCGAGTGTGAGTCATGCAGCGAGTGTAGAGAACGAGTCCCGCTTTCAGCAAGACACTCTAGTTGACGAACTAAGCTGGCAAAACTTCCGCGCCTTCGTGGATCTCTTTGGTCACCTGAATGCCAACCACATCGCCTTTCTTTGCGCTCGTCACCGGCGTGTGATCGATCTGCATGGAGGTGATCGCCTGCGTGTGCTCATTTTCACCCCGCTTGAAAGTAACCGCATCGCCCACATGCAATGGTGCAGCGAGTTCCACAATGGCCACGCCAATCCGGTCATAATAATGCGTGGTTCGGCCAATGTTCTTCTGTGTTGCCTTTTTCATGGCCTTGGTCACGATGGCTTTGCGGGCCGGACTCGCTTTGCGAGCTGGCTTCGCGACTGCTCGAGCCTGTCCTGAGCGCCGACGAAGGGTGCTGCGCCGTTTTGTTCCTTTCTTGTTGCTGGCACGTTTTGCAGTCCGTTTAACCGGGCGGCGTTTTGCCGCCTTTCGCTTGGCTGGTTTACGCTTAGCAAGCTTGCGGCGGGCCTGTCCTGAGCGGCGACGAAGGGCAGTTTTTCGTTTGGGCATAAGGGAGGGGGAAGGAAGCAACCTCTAATCTTACCCGCATGATTTTAGAACGGCAAATCGCCTAAAAATGGCTTCCCCAAGGGATCTTGAGTGACTTTACAAGCTAAATTTCTGCAGTTTTCATAAGTCTTTTGAACATCAATTCCATGTATACTTTCGGGCATGCAAAAAACGTTCTTCGTGACTCTGGGGATACTCCTGCTCACTGGTTGTACAGCAGAAATGCGCATTGCGGCGGCCATTGAGCGGGCAAACTACTGCGAGACTGCTACCGATTGCGTGCTCGTTGGCAGCAAGTGCCCTTTCGATTGTTACATCTACGCCAATGTGGATGAAGCGCAGCGAATCACGGAGCTTGTGAATCATTATCAATCGAGCTGTGAATATTCATGTGTGCAAACTTTTGGCGTGGAATGTGTGAATAGCATCTGCAAGGCGATCACAGAACAACCACCAGCGATGGAGAAAGTGGGAGCGTCTACCGAGTAATCCATTCATATTGCCATGCGCTTACTCAAAAAAATTCTCCTCTGGCTGCCACTGCTCATTTGGCGAAAGTGGTTCCGTAACGCAAAATTCGCGCGCAACCTAAACGTTCTCTGGCTGGCCTACGCCTTCCTGAAAGGATTCAATGATGCGCACAAAGAGTGAAGCTCCGCCAGCTTACGCAGGCGGTTTCCTTCTGAGCACCTGCGGCATCGCATGCGAAACCCGGCGTAGCATGTTGCCGATTATTGAATGCATTCATCCCCTGCCTCACGGCAGGGGCTTTTTGCGAAGTCGGCAAAAGCGCCGCGCCGCGCGTGGGCGCGTGATCGATATCTAGTGGGCAATGCTCGCCTCGCCCACTCCGCGCGTGGGTTCGCGGCGGACGAAGACAATGAACAACATTCCCGCGATAACCATGATCACAGATGCTACATAGATGGTTGCTGTGGGACTGGTTTGAGCCGCGATGAATCCGGAGAGAATCGGCGGAAGCGATTGGGAAAGCGCCGTCACACTCGAGTTAATACCCAAAATTTCACCCTGCACATCGGCCCCGGCGCTGCGACTGAGGAACGCCATCATGTTGGCCTGGGTCACGCCATTAAAGAGCGCAAAGATCGGCGTGGTCCAAAGCATCGTGGTCCACGCGCCGGGCCAGAGAAACAGAAGCAACGCCAAGCCAGTCGCAATGAGCGTGACATTTAAAATGCGCCGCTCGCTCCAGAGGCGCGACGCGCGGGGAGTAACGATCGCCTGTGTTAATACAATCCACATGCCAACGTAGGCGAAGAAATTTCCGGTCGCTGATTCTGTGAATCCGTACCGATCGATGAGGTACACGCCGAATAACGTGGTAAAAAACCCGAAGCCACCTTGAAACAAGAACGTGATGAAAAACAGCGCGCGTAATCGTTCGTGCGTAAACGCCTTCACGATGTGGCGAAGAGCCTGAGAAACATGCACACGCTCTTTTGCCTGGCGTGGTGACGTTTCTGGCAAAAAGAGCCAGAGGAGCGTCATATTGATCAGTGCCAGCAACGCCGCAAACCAAAACGGCACTGTGGGACCGAACCACGACAGAACCGATGGATCGGCCATTTGCCCGCCGATGTACGGCCCGATGATGAAACCCAAGCCGAAGGCTGCCCCCATGTATCCGAAGTTCTTCGTGCGGTCGTTGGGTGTGCTGATATCCGCAATGGCCGCCTGGGCTACCGGCAAATTACCGCCAGTGATGCCTGGTAAAATGCGGGAGAAGAAGAGCAGCGGAATGTTACGAGTCATGATCGCAACCGCAAAGAGCGCGTAGCCGATGGCGGTGCCGAAGATCGAGTAGAGCAAAATCGGCCGCCGTCCGAAGCGGTCGGACAACTGGCCGAGAATCGGCGAGGCGAAGAATTGCGCAAGGGGATACGCCGCAATGAGTGCGCCGAAAATGACGTAGCTTTGATCAATCGTCATACCAGCCGAAAGCAAGTACGCCGGCGAATCCGGATTGGTCAGGAGTTGCGGCATGACGGGAATCAAAATGCCAATCCCGATCAGATCGATCAGGATGGTCATTAAAATAACCGGCAAGGCTTTCGTATGCTTATGCAGCATGTCTGCGGATGATAATCCGAGTCTGTGCCCCCGGCAATCAGGCGACAGGCATTTAATCTCAGCTAGCCTTCGACATTAGCAAATCCTCTATTTGCTGGAACGTCGCGCCGATTGCACTTCCCGGAATCGCGGGTCCAAGGCTGCGCTGCATGGTATGAATATGTTCTTGAGCATCTTCCATCGTCAATGCTACATTCGCCAGTTCCCATTCCTCTTGGGCGGCCTGAATTTTTTGCTGGTCCACGAGTGAGGTTTCCATGAAAAGTTTGGAAAAGGGCGGCATCGTAGGCCGTTTCGTTCTCATGTCAAGAAACCCATGGGGGATCAAACCGTCTCGCCCTTGAGCCTGCTCAATAGTTCCGGATTCCGGAAGTACGCACTGATTGTCAGAAGTACGAGTGCAACCGGAACCGGCACATACTCGGCCAGCGCGAAGTCGTGCGTGATGTTCGTGGCCAAAGCGCCGGCGTAGTAGCCCACCATCAAAACAAAACCCACGGAGGACGTGCGTGGAATTAAATAAAACGTGACGATGATAAGTTTGGCGATACCGAGTGGAACTGCGATGTCGA
>DATDTQ010000047.1:0-4502 GCA_035290765.1 Candidatus Peribacteraceae bacterium | reverse complement strand
TTTAGTGTTAGCAGAAACAGATGTGCCAGATACACTGCGCACACAACTGAACGAAATTCAGCGTCTGCTCTTCACGCTTGGTGCAGATTTGGCCACACCGATGGATGGTTCGACTGCGCTCCCTTCGGCCTCGCTCAGGGCAGGCACCACAGGTAACAGAGCTAAGGTAAAGCGCATGGGCAAACGTGAAATTGAAATTTTGGAACAATGGGGTGAGCGTCACGAGAAGAATTTGCCACAACTTACACATTTCATTCTTCCCCGCGGACCGCGGACCGCCTGTCTGCTCCATCAAGCACGTACAGTCTGTCGCCGGGCGGAGCGTTGGCTAGTCGAGCTGCAAAAGACAGAAGCGATCAACGAAGCTGCTTTGGTGTGGCTCAATCGCCTCAGTGATTATCTCTTTTTAGCGGCGCGGCTGGCATGCAAACACGCGGGAGTTGAAGAGGTGATTTGGGTTCCAAATTAAACCCTCACCCCTCACCCCTCTCCCACCCACCTTCGCCAAGGCTTCGGCGGGCAAGTTGGGAGAGGGGTTAGGGGGAGGGTGAGGGAATTCAGCTAAACCCCAATGCGTTCCAGTAATTGAACGCGAGCAACAAGATATAGAGCAATCCGAGCGGGATCGCCACAGCGAGGACGATTTTCATATTCGGGTCTTTCAAGTCAGTCAGCGTGCGCAGAAAACTCGTGCCGCCATATAGCAGCGCGACCAAGATAAACGATTGGTCGAATAACTCCATGAGCCAGCGCGCCCATTCTGCGCCAATACCGTTGTGATACATCATGTACAGCAGGAAAAAGCTGCATCCCATGATATAGAAAACGATTTCCGAGGCGCGACGAATCTGTTCAAACACGGGACAAATTGTATCATGTATTAGGTATTAAGTATTAAGTATACTTGGGTACATTAAACAATCGCTTAATACTTAATACATGATACTTAATACTTCGCAGTGCCCAAAGAACAAGGGCGGGGAAGTATTATTTGAGCCGCTTCTGAACCGTCAACCGGGCCCGACCTTTTGAGCGCCTGCGTGCCAAAACCCGTCGGCCGCCTTTGGTGGTACTGCGCTTGAGGAACCCGTGGGTACGGAGCCGGCGGCGCCATTTGAGTTTTCCTAGCATTGCCGGCGCATTGTAAAGATTCCCTTGGGCCGATCAAGCATTTTACAGTACATTGGGCGAGAAATCTGATGTACGAGATCTCCACCCTGCCTTCCGGCTTACGCGTTATTACCGCGCCAACCGATGCAACGGCGGCTGTGACTGTACTTGTTCTAGCTGGGGCTGGTTCGCGTTACGAAGAGCCTGCGGAACGCGGTATCAGCCACTTTTTGGAACACATGTTCTTCAAAGGCGGCAAAAAATATAAGAATACAAAGGAAGTTGCCGCGGCCATCGACAGCGTCGGCGGAGAATTTAATGCTTTTACCGGCAAGGAGTACGCGGGCTACTACGTCAAAGTGACTGGCGGCCATGTCGCGCTGGCATGTGATGTTCTCGGCGACATGCTGCAGCACGCCTCCTTTCCTCAAGAAGAGATCGAAAAAGAGCGTGGCGTGATCATGGAAGAAGAACGTATGTATCAAGACACGCCAATGTACCGCGCTGGTTGGGATTTCGAATTGTTACTTTACGGCGACCAACCGCTGGGTTGGGATACCATTGGAACAGAAGAAGTCATCCGCCGGGTTGATCAGGTTGATTTTCAGGCGCATAAAGATCGTTTATACACGCCGGATAATTTAGTTGCCGCGTTCGCGGGAAGTATCGATCACAAAAAAGCCGTCGCGCTCGCGGAAAAAGCATTCGGGGCCATCAAAGGCAAAAAGACGCGGGAATTTCCCAAATTTACGTCGTATGGTAAAGAGAATCTCTATCTTCGCAGTAAACAGACAGAGCAAGCCCACCTTGTTCTCGGTGTGCCCGGCTTGCCGCATGAGCACCCCGATCGTTTTGCGCAAAAACTTCTGGGCGTCATGCTTGGAGGAACGATGAGCTCCAGGATGTTCTTAAATATCCGCGAAGCGCGCGGTCTTTGTTACTACATCAGTACAGAAGTCGATGAATATCTGGATGCAGGTTCGCTAACCACGCGCGCCGGTGTTGATCAGTCTCGTCTGGCCGAAGCGATCACAGCCGTGCGCGAGGAATACCGCGCGTGTGCAGCGGGCGGCGTGACCGAGGAAGAGCTGCACCGCGCGAAGGAATATATCAAAGGCAAAAGTGTGCTCGGCCTGGAAGACAGCGAAGAGCGCGCCCACTTTGTGGGTAAGCAAGTGCTGCTCTATCCAGAAGTCATGACGCTTGAGGAATATCTGAAGCGCATCGACGCCGTGACCAAGAAGCAAGTCGACGCCTTAGCGAAGAAGTTACTGGTTCCGGCAGAAATGAGATTGGTAGTCATTGGGAGTGAAAAGGATGAGAAAAAGCTTAGAACACTACTACATTAGAGAAGCAGAGAAACAGAGAAGCAGTGAAAATAAACTGTTTCTCTGCTTCACTGTTCCTCTTCCGTGCTTTACGATGCACCGCACATATGGAACGCACCCTCGTCCTCCTCAAGCCCGACGCCGTCCAAAAGCGCGTTTGCGGCCGCGTGATTTCCCGCTTTGAAAAAGCGGGCTTTATGATTCGGGCCTGCAAAATGATGGAATTAAGTTCGGCGATCCTGCGCGAACATTACGCGCACATCGCCGATAAGCCTTTCTATCCGGAAGTCGAACAATTCATGCAGGAAAGCCCAGTGATTGCCCTCGTCCTTGAAGGCGATGACATCATTTCCAAAATGCGCGACATGCTCGGCGCGACTGATTGCCGTGTAGCGGCCCCCGGAACGATCCGGGCGGAGTGGGGGAGCAAAGAAGAAGGCAAAAGCAAAATGTGTAACATCGCTCACGCGTCGGATAGCGCTGCGGCGGCGGTTGTCGAGATCAAGCGATTTTTTGATGACAACGAAATCTTCAACTATTGAGTCAGCAATGGAACAATGGAACAGTGGGACAATTGCTCCATTGCTCCATGGTTAAGGTTACAAGTCCAGAAGGTATTTGATCGCCGCATCCATCTGAGGATCAGCGCCCTCTTCAGCGTCATCCGGAGCGCGTTCCACTTCAATATCGGGAGTGACGCCTTCCTTACTTAAATTGCGTCCACCTGGTGTAATCCAATGAGCCACGGTAATGCGGACGCTCGCGCCGTCTTGTAGGTCATAAATTTCTTGGACAGTGCCCTTTCCAAAGCTTTGTTTTCCGATGATGGTAGCGCGGTCGTGATCCTGGAGAGCCCCCGCAAAGATTTCGGAAGCGGAAGCAGTGCCTTCATTGATGAGAACGACAATAGGCGTGTCGGTGTCAACAGGTCGACCCGACGCGAAGTGTTCAACTGCGTCGCCATCACGCCGCTCCACAGAAACAACTTTGCCTTCGGCCAAGAAGAGCGACACCAGTTCCACGGCGCGGTCGAGGTACCCGCCGCCGTTGTAACGAACATCAATGATGATGCCCAACAGGTTTCCATCATCATAATCGTTCAACATACTTTCTACTTCTGTGACCGTCTGGTCACCGAATTGATTGACTGTGATTACAAGAACTGAGCCTTCGTCCGTCTCGCGAATGGCTGATTCAACACTTGGTACCGTAATTTCATCACGGGTAATCGTGACCTCGAACGGTTCGGGCGTGCCTTCGCGGGCAATGAGCAGAATGACTTGTGATCCTTTGGGACCACGGATCTTTTTGACTGCATCGGTAAGGGAATTGCCCGGGCTTTCGCCGTTTACGCTCAGGATAATATCCCCCGGCTGGAGGCCGGCTTTCTCGGCCGGGGAACCACGCAAAGGGGCCACGATCACAATCGCACCCTCGCGCTGCATCAGCTCCGCGCCGATGCCTTGCAAAATTCCGTCGAGTGACTCTCGGAAATCGGTGTTTTCTTTAGGAGTCATGAACATGCTGTACGGATCGCCAATGCCTTCCACTAAGCCGCTAATCGCCCCATAGAGCATTTTGTCGGTATTGAGAGCCGAAGGATCAATGTAGTTATCTAAAAGTAAGTCCCAGACTTTCCAGAGCAGATTGAGATTCACTTGCGTGGCCGGGTCCGTCAGATCCCCGCTGCCCGTCTCTTGACTAATTTCTTCCTGCAGTTGGCGTTGTTCCTGAAAATTACTGCCGAGCTGCCAGCCCAAAATAAGAGTGAGCAGCGGCAAGAGGGCGAGTGCAAGCAGACGGCCGGACGGTGGTTTGGAATTGTCTTGAAATGCCATGACAAGTTTAGGCACAGAAGCGTAGCATGAGGCCGTGCCGCGCTCCAGCACCGTAACGGAAAAATCTCAAAAAAAGAACACAGGTGTGCCCGTGGTGAATGCTTCCATGCCAGTTTTTGAGATCATCACGCTCTGCCGTGAAGCGGCAGACATTATGGCGGCCTATGGTCTCCATTGCTTCTCCTGTTCCATGGGTGGCGTTGAAACGCTGGCCGATGGTTGCATG
>DATDTQ010000046.1:0-16882 GCA_035290765.1 Candidatus Peribacteraceae bacterium | reverse complement strand
GTGCCCGTGGTGAATGCTTCCATGCCAGTTTTTGAGATCATCACGCTCTGCCGTGAAGCGGCAGACATTATGGCGGCCTATGGTCTCCATTGCTTCTCCTGTTCCATGGGTGGCGTTGAAACGCTGGCCGATGGTTGCATGCTGCATGGGATGGACAATGACACGGTCAATTCTCTCGTCGAAGACATTAATGACGTGTTGCGGGCAGAGCCGCTCCGTCCTGCTACCATCACGGTGACGAAGGAAGCAGCGAATGCCATTGCCGGCATTGCGCGAGCCGAGGAAAAACAGGATCACGCGCTGATCGTTACAGCCGACATGCATGGAGGTTTCTGCTTAGAGTTTCAAGCCGAGACACCGGAGGGTCATGTCACTTTTGGTCATAAAGATGTCCCGGCGATCCGGGTTCTCGCGTCTCCCTTAACGCTTTGGCGGATTGGCGGGGCGACCATCGATTTTCGAGAAGGGCGCTTTAAACTCGATTTAGCGGAAGATCAGTGCGGTTGTGGCGGCTTGCGTGCTTGTTCATCGACTGGTGTTCAGCAAGATCGTGGTTGCAAGACTGCCAATCAACCAATTAGCAAATAAACTCTTTTGCTTATTAGCTTATTTGCTTAGTAAGATAGGACTGTGATGATCCGACTGCCTTTGTCGCTTGAAAAAAAGCTCAAGGAGCTTATGCCCAAAGCGGCTGACCGCGACGCTTTTGTAACGGGACTCTTAGAAGCAGCTTTGGATGTGAAACCAGTGAATGGTGATTTGCCCGAAGCTATCGGAGGTACAATCCATCTTTTTACGGACGGTGGCTCACGAGGGAACCCGGGCCAAGCCGCAGTTGGCATCGTGTTGGAAGATCCGCAAACCGGCAAAGTCCTCAAAACTCACATGGCGCGCATTGGAATCACCACCAACAATGTTGCCGAATACCGCGCGCTCATTGAAGGTTTGAAGCTGGCCCAGAAGTTCCGTCCGAACACTCTCATTGCCCATCTTGATTCCGAATTGGTGGTAAATCAGCTCAATGGAGAGTATCGTGTGAAGATGCCAAGCCTTCAACCACTCGTGAATGAAATTACAGCGCTTTCCAAATCGTTTCCGCGTATTTCATTTGTCTACGTTCCTCGCCTCGATAATCATCGTGCCGATGCACTCGTCAATCGCGCATTGGATGAACTGCCAGATCCGCCGTATGAGAAACATATCTGACCTTCTGCCTTTCAACTTGGGGCGCCTGCTTCTTATGTCTTGCGTCTTAGGTCTATCCTTCTGGCCTGGAGAAATCGCCTCCGCTGCCTCACCGATCACATTTCGTCACGAGCATTTTATTTTCCAGTTAGATCCGGACGCTTACGGTTGGAGTGGACCCGGTGATCAATGGGTTTATAACGGCCAACCTATTCGCCCACTTTCCGAATGGCGTGTGGATGGTGATGAGGTGCCACCGCTACCGGTGGGTGTGGGCCAAGGTAGTGTTACGACGTGGCGTCGCACAGCTATTGCGCAAACAATCCAGGAAAAAATCGGCTCAGTGATCAATCGTGACCCCGGCTCTGTTGTTATCAAGCGAAATGCGAGTGGCAGTATCGTGTTCGAGGGAGTCGGACTCACAGGCCGTCAGGTCAACATCGAAGGAACCGTTGATCTGACACTTTATGCGCTGCTGCACGGATTGACGGACATCACGATACCTATCGAAGAAACACAGCCAGAGATAAGCGTGGAAGATTCTGCGTTGGTTTCAGCTGGCATTAAAGAAGTAGTGACCATCGGTGAATCGAACTTCACGGGTTCACCGAGCAATCGGCGCCATAACATTGTGATCGGTGTCAGTAAGTTCAATGGTCATTTGATTCCACAAGGATCCATCTTCTCGTTCAATGAAGTCCTTGGTCCCGTTGAGGCGTCCACTGGTTTCAAATTGGAACTCGTGATCCTCGGTGATCGCGTAGAGCCCCAATACGGCGGCGGTCTCTGCCAAATAAGCACGACAGCGTACCGTGGCATCTGGGAATACGGATTTCCCATTGAACAGCGGCGCAACCACAGCTTTGCCGTGCAGTACTATGCGCCGCAGGGGACTGATGCGACGATCTATCCGCCGCATACAGACATGAAATTCAAAAATGATAGTCCGGGAGATCTTCTCATTCAGACTCATGTCGAAGGTGATAATGCTTACTACATCTTCTACGGCACACGTGATGATCGAAAAATAGAAGTAATCGGTCCTTACACGTGGGGGCACGCCGGACCACCGGCTGACCGTATTGAATACACTACCGCGCTTCCACCCGGCGTCACCAAGAAGTTAGGTTCGCAAGTTTCGGGCATGCGCGCGGCCTGGTTTCGTGTTTTGAGTGATACTCCTACGCAAAAGGCGAGTGGCACTGGTGAATTTATCGAAAGTGTATATTCCGCATACCAATCGCGGCCCCTCTTCCTTCAGGTTGGTATTGCGGGGCCGCTCCCTGAACCCGCTTCACCTACCTGGTTGGGCGAAGCGTTTACAGTGGAATAAACATCATTACCGCCGCAGCGGCCCGACGTTCGGTAATCGTTCCGGAACGATGCGGCGATGTGTGAGCGGCACATTGATGATGATGCCGCCGGAAATTACCAGGAGCAGACTTAAAAGACGCAGTGCTCCAATGGACTCGTGGAGCGTTAAACTCGCCAGAACAATACTAAGGGCTCGCCCAATCGCGGACAAAATGCCGGCGTCCATCGCCTTCAAGTGGCGCAAACTGTGATAGTAGAAGAGGTAAGGCAATAAGAAGCCGCCCACAGAGAGCCCCAGAAAGGACCAAACGTAATCTGTCGTTGCAAAATGGCTGAATGATTCAGGTTCCGTCATCTGAACCCAAATGATAACGATCAAGGCAGCCACCACTGTGCGTAGGAAAATGATTGTATCCGTTCGATTATGATTGATGTATTTTTTGTGAATGATCACGGTGAGGGCGCTGCAAAGCGAAGCACCGATGATAAGCAACGCGCCCCCACTGAAGCGGAAACTGACGATGTTTTCCCAGAGCAAAACGATAATGCCGCTGATGATGATCATCCCCCCAATGAAGGTTTGCCGCGTGAAGCGTTCACCAAGCATGAGAACAGCAAAGCAAACCACAAAAAATGGCAGCAAACTTGACAGGAGAATTGCCTCCGAGGCCTGCACAAATCTTAAACCGCTGAAAAAAAGTAATGGATCAAGCACGCCCCCGGTTACAGCTGCAACTATCGTCCCCCAAAAATCACTTCTTGACATGTTCCAATGCCAACTACGTTCTTCCAGCGAAATTAACTCGTGACTACCAAGAATCCCACACATCACCAAAAGAATTGCGAGATACACTGAAGCTGGTGATAGTCCCTGGCTATAAAGTGTCTTCGCAAAAACTGGTACCAGGTTGGACAGAACAATGGCAGTCAGTAGTCCGACAAGAGCCAGTGATCGATTAGAAACCAACATCCTGACTTTTATTCTAACACGATGGAAGAGAAACAGAGAAACAGTGAAGCAGTAAGCAGAATATCCTCTGTTTCTCTGCTTCACTATTTTTCTTGCATGATTGAGTGAGCGACTGTTGCCGCCTTCCAGGCACCGCTCGCATGTTCGGCCAAAATATCTCGGCAGGTTCTTCGCCACTCATTTGGTGTCATCGAGCCACGTTCTTTTGGGAGCAGACCCAAGTGTTGGAGCAACATTTCCGTGTATTGCTTCACGGTTGATTGTTCGTCGTTCAAAAAACGAACTGTTAATTCAAAAACATCGGGCAGCGGTTGTTCGTCGTGGAGCAACTTCAAAAGAAGTTCGCTGATTTGTTCCCGCCGCAAAAAAGTATCGACGGCTCCTGATTGCTTTGTATCGACCGTCGAACCGACCGCGCCCGTGACCAAAAAACCAGTTTTCCCTTCGTGCAAACTGACGCGGAGCTGCTGGTGTGACAGTAAACTTCCACCCAGACGACTTTGCAATTTTCGCGCTCCGCGCGCGCGAGCCGCCAGGCGGCCGCGCTCGCGGGTAAAAAGAACGCAGTAACGGTCGGCATCGCCGACGTCGTACGCGCGGAGCACAATGGCGTCGCAGGTGAACGTGCGGGGCATGAAAATTATAGAAGGGCAGGCCGGATTTGCTGCTTGCCGGTCAACGCAAAGATCGTACTCATTAGAGCTAGCAAGAACATCGCCGCTATCTCTGTGAGAACAAGAGTGGGCAACCATTCAGCGGCCACAACAGCCAACTGTGTTCGAATCGGTGAAACGACGGCCTCAATTTCTAAGAGCGGCGCGATTGCTGGCGCTGCAAACAGAATGCCAACTGTCAACACGGCGCTGCCCAAGATCGCAATCAGCAGCAATAAAATTGCTTCACCTAAAAGCGGACCGGCAATACCAAAGGTATGCGCGCCCAGTAAATACTGCACTGTAATTTCAGGTGCGCGCTGGCGGAACCGGAGCGCGACCAATGCGACAATCGTTATGAGCAGAATACCAATCGTTAATTCGATGAAAACGGTACTCAGAGCACCGCCGGCCGAAACACCACCTTGCAGCTGCGCGGCCATGCTTTCTACTTGGGTAATATGGGTATGAGCAGCGGGGTCAATCAATGATTGCCACCGCGCATCGGTCAGTAGAGCGCTAATCTCATTGTAAGCGGCAAATGAACGGGGTGTAATTCGAATAGCATCAGGAAAAGGATTGCCTAGTCCCAACTCTTCGACAGTGCGGAGTAGTTCTGGATCTTCTTGTTGCATTTGCTCGTACAACTTTTCTTTGGGAATGTAGACCGCCTCCCGAACCTCTGGCAGTTCGGCAACAGCCGCGCGGAAATCAGCGATGTCTTGCGAGGTAGCCTCTGCTATAAACTCCAGGCGGACTGGTGCCTGGGACACAAGTGCGGTTTTGGCGCCGAAGGCAACGAGCCAAAAGAGCACGAGCAACTGAATAAGGAGACAGCTGCCGGAGAGAGCGAGCAGTGTCAGCTTCCAGTGGCGATCACGCCAAATGCCCGTCACGGCGTGCTCGAAGCTGCGTTGGATCTGACTCATGGACTATAGATTACCTAGCAATGGAGCAATTGGACAATGGAACCATTGCTTCATTGCTCCATTGTTACGCAGTTTTACTTCAGCGATCTCTCCAACCGCTCAACAGCCGCCACGCACTCCTTTGCTCGCGCATTCTGCGGATCCAAATCAAGTGTCCGCGAGAATAATATCTTGGCTTTGAGGAAATTCCGCGCCTGCAGGTAGGCCACACCCAGGTCACAAAGGGTGAGGGGATTGTTCCGATCCAAATTCAATGCCCGTTCCAATGTCACAATACCTTGGGTCCGCCGGTTGCCATTAAAGAGAGCCCAACCGAGGCAGCGAATAATCTCTGAATTGTTTGGCTTCAGGCGATTTGCCCGCTGCAAATGCGCGATCGCCTCGTCCCAGTCACTGCGTTGGGATCCCAAAAACCCAAGAATGTATTCGGCGGTATAGCTTTCGCTGTCCAAAGCGAGCGCCTGCTGCGCCGCTTTTCCAGCGCGGTCGAAATGTTCCAAACTTAATTCGTTATCAGCAATTTCTTCCAACGCGGAAACCAAACCCGGATCCTCCAGGAGCAGTTCTTCCAAAATGGAGATAGCTTCTTCGTGCCGGCCCTCTATCTTGAGCTTCTCTGCCTTTTCCAGGCGTTGCAGCGCGTCACGGGGAGGTTCTTGATGAGCCATGGCATGAGAAGTCTAGGAATCGAATGAACCGAAGACAAGGGATTCGTCGAAGAAAGAAATCGAGATTTTTTAACCGTATAAATAGACAATCGCCGCGCCTAAGAAAAGCCATGCGGCACGGACGATGAAGAAGCCAATAATCGCTCCGATCATGAATTCTTTGCCCATATTTTTCCGGGCGGAAGCATCACCTTCCGATATACCTGAAGTCGCGTACACAAACGCGCCAATCACGAACACAGCGAGCGAAACTCCATAGATAGAGATATCGAGCACAAAGATGAGGCTTTGCAGAATCTGGGCCGGTGTTATAGTAGTACCTACGGGCATATTGTTGTTTTAGGGGCTATTTCGTAAAAGTATACCACAGATAACCCTTGCTTGTCATTGCGCCGATCCGGGCGGATCCGTAGACTTTTAGCCTCTTATGCCGAGCGATTTCCGCATGCACCAAATGGATTCGTCGAGGAATCCGAATGCCACGAGCCGGAGTCATTCCCGGCGACGCCAGGCGGGAGCAATTTGGACGGCAATTGCGAACTGGCTGGCTGATTTTCGGGGTGAAAACGGCAAAAAAGTTTTACGCAAACGTCTTCTCTACGCGGCCGGTGGACTGATCAGTTTAGGCGTCCTCTACACTCTCTTTATTTGGCTGACACTGCCCGACATTGGAAATCCCCTGAACTTCATTGCTGCGGAAAGTACGGTTATCACAGATCGTAACGGACAAGAACTGTACCGTTTGTATCAAGAAGAGGACCGTACCTTCGTTGATGATGAGTTGATTCCGGAGGCGGCTCGCCAAGCTGTGGTGGCCATTGAAGATGAGCGCTTCTACAGCCGCGGCTGTTTAGATATCCGCGCTTTACTTCGGGCCGCGACCGGCTTTGGCCGGTCAGGCGGCGCCTCGACGCTCACGCGTCAGCTCGCGCGCAATGCGCTGGACCTCAAACAGCAGAATATTTTTAACCGCAAAATCAAAGAACTCATCCTGGGTTGTCAGATGGAAAGCCGATATTCCAAAGATGAGCTCCTGAATCTGTACCTCAACTGGATTCCGTTCGGTCAGAATGCCTACGGCATTGAACAAGCCAGCCGCGTTTACTTTGGCAAATCTGCCAGCGGTTTAACACTGGCTGAGTCGGCCGTGCTGGCCGCGCTGCCGCAACGGCCGAGTTACTTCAGTCCGTATGGATTGCACCAACGGACGACGGTGTCGCCAGAAATCCACGATCGGATTTCGGCAGGGCTCATCGAGCGAGTCGCGGATATCTCCGAAGCTGACATTATAGTTGGTTTGTTAGGGAACGTCGTCGGAACTGGTGCGAACACCCTTTATATAGGCGGTCGCACGGATCAAGTGCTGCAAAATATGGAGGATCAAGGCTTCATTACTGAACAGCAGCGTCAATCTGCCCTCGATGAACTCATCACGGTGACGTTTCAACCCTTCCGGGGAGACATTCGGGCGCCGCACTTTGTCCTGTGGGTGCGTGAACAAGTCGATGCGTTGCTTGGCGGCGAAGAAAACCTGCTGGAAAACGGCGGCTTGATCGTTGAGACAACGTTGGACCTTGAATTGCAAGAAGCAGCGGAGAGCGCGGTCGACAGATACAAAGAAGACGTTGCAATTTACGGGGCCTATAACATCGCATTGGTTGCACTCGATCCAAGTCAGCGGGAAATCCTCGCATACATCGGTAACGCTGATTACAACGATGAAGAACATGACGGCAGAGTCGATATGGCGCGCGCGCCGCGCCAGCCTGGTTCCAGTTTCAAACCGATTGTGTACGCGGCTGCCTTCGAAAATGGCTACGGGCCGGCCACCGTCATCCATGACGTCAAAACAAAAATCGGCGATGACGAGCCGCAGAATTTCGACGGCGGCTTCTGGGGCGCTCTTACGATTCGACAAGCACTCGGTGCTTCGCGGAACATTCCAGCTGCGAAAGCATTCTTCCTCGCTGGTGGAGAGGAGAAGGTTCTGCAAATGGCTTCAAGCCTTGGAGCCAAAACGCCGCTCACCAGGCGGGCGGAATTGGCACAGGAACGAGCCGGAGGCTTTGAATACGGCTGGCCGCTCGCACTCGGTGCGGCGGAAACACCGCTTCTGGAAATGGTAACGGCGTACAGCACGCTCGCCGATGGCGGTCGCTACCGTGAGCCCATCGCCATTCGTCGGATTACTGACAAAAATGGCAACCTCCTCTATGAGGCGGATCTCGAAGCGCAGGGGACGGAGGTTCTGGACCCGCGCATTGCGTACCAAATTACTTCAATCCTCAGTGATGAATCCGTTCGCCCGGGAGAATATTGGCGTTCCATCCTCACAGTTCCCGGCTATCAAGCGGCGGCCAAAACAGGTACGAGTAACAAATGCCTCGAGTGGGTGAATGAAAACCAGTGCAAGCTTCGCAAGCCCGATAACCTTTGGACGCTCGGCTACACACCTTCACTGGCGGCCGGCGTCTGGGTGGGGAATGCCGACAGCAGCGCGCTGTTCGACCGAGCCGAGTCACTCACCTCGGCCAGTCCAATCTGGAAAGACTTCATGATTGCGGCGCATAAGGTTCTGCCTTCCGGTCCGGCCTCGTTTACAGTGCCGGAAGGGTTAGTACAGCCGCAAATTTCGACGCTTTCAGGATTACTTCCCGCTGAATGCACGCCGGTAACGCACCGTAAGGCAGATATTTTCCTCCGTGAAAATGCGCCAGCGACCACTGATGATGCTTGTGTGAAGCTCACGGTTGATAAAGTCACCGGTCTACTCGCTTCTGATAGCTGTCCTGAAGATGCGCAGGAAGAAGGCGACTTCTACATCGCGCGCAGCGTCATGGCTGACCGCTGGCCGCAGTGGCAGACCGCGGTTGATGCGTGGGCCCAAGAACAACAGGCAAAATGGGATGCAAATGAAACACATTCCGGTTCCCAATTGCCATTACCTTTAGCACCAACGAAAGAATGTGACCCATCGCTCACGCCGGGGCGGCTGGAGACACCCGAGCTTTCCATCATCTCACCGACGGTGGGCGGCAACGCGTCGTTCCCGGCCTTTACGCCGCGGATTCGTTATGAAGCCGGTTCAACAATCCGCGAGGTTCGCTACATGCTCGATGGCAAGCGCGTGGCTGTGGAAACGGAAATACCGTTCGCCAGCCCTATACGCGTGCCAGCCACCATCAAGATGGAAGGCTCGCACACGCTTGAAGTGATTTTGACTGATGAGTACTACAACACGGCCACGGCGCAAGTGACTTTCAAGTTCAATGAAGATCAAGAGGCGCCGAGTGTGCGCCTACGTTCGCCCAGTGACGGTGATAGCTTCTCAACTTCACAGTCGCTGGTTATTCGCGCGGAGGCCGATGATCCGGACGGCGCGCTCAAGTACGTCCAGTTCTATCTCGACGATACGCTACTCACAACAAAGCCGGCCGAACCGTTTGAGTTGAGGTATCCGCTCGCGGATCTTGAACCTGGGCGATACACAATCCGCGTTTTGGCGGAAGATTTGGCGAAACAGCAGAGTGAAGATAGCGTGGATATAATTATTACTGAATAGCAATGGAACAATGGAGCAATGGTTCCATTGTCCAATTGCTCCATTGTTAATTCGCTACGTTAATTTTAAGGCCACTTCTTCGGCAATATCAGCATTCGTATGCACCTCCGATACATCATCATCTTCTTCAATATTTTCCATGAACGCGAGCAGTTTTTGCGCTGTTTCCAAATCACTCACAGTCATCGTCTGTTTTGGAATGTATTTCAAGCCGGCCGATTCCACTTCGCGCTTTGAATTTTTCATAAAATCGCGAATTTTTGGCCAATTATCGGCGGCCGTCATGACGGTGATCAAGTCGCCATCAACTTCAATGTTGTCGGCACCAAAATCGATCAATTCCAACTCGAGCGTTTCATCCATCTTCCCGCGGGCAACAACAACGCCTTTGCGGTCAAACATGAACGTCACTGAACCACCGGTCGCCCATTTACCGCCGCGTTTCTCAACGGCGGATCGTACATTGGAAATCGTGCGATTACGATTATCTGTTAAACACTCAATGATGCAGGCCACGCCACCGGGTCCATACACTTCAAATGTTTCCTCGACCATTTGATCAGCGCCGTCGGCACCCGCGCCTTTCTTCGCCGCCCGATCTATATTCGCATTCGGAACGTTATCCGCCTTGGCATTTTCGATCGCTGTGGCCAGGCGGGGATTCATGTCGGGATCAGCGCCGCCGCCTTCACGAGCGGCAATCTGAATGAGCTTGGCATGGCGCGTAAAAATCTTGCCGCGCTTCGCGTCGGCGGCGCCCTTTTTATGCTTAATGCTGGCCCATTTACTATGCCCTGACATATGTAGTGATGAGTGTAATACTTTTGCCTGGAACATATAAGCCTTCAGCCTTTAGTTTTCAGCAGGGTTTCAGGGTGATGAAAGGCTAATAGCTAAAGGCTAAAAGCTATTTCCAGGCATTTAAATGTAGAAATGTGCTTGGTTATTTGCTATTACACATCCTTCATATGCGTATTTCACGCCAACAATTTATCAGCGAAACAGCCAATCCGACTGCCGGTCGGACCCCCATTGCGTTTATTGGTATGGCTGGAATAGGTAAAACGCACTGGTCCCAAGCGCTGGCGAAGCATCAGAACTATGAATTAGAGGAAGCCGACGCCGGCATCGCTGGATTATTGGGACTGCATGCCCAGAAGGATTCGCAAAAAGCAGTCGGGGAGTGGCTGGGGTATCCATGGCAAGATGGATTTCCGCAGCGAGAGCAGCAATATTTAGCAGCAGAACGAGAAACCTTGGCGCGCATCATGTACAAAAATAATTGTGTGATCGATACCGCCGGCAGTGCCATTTATGTGCCTGACCTCATGGCCGACATTCGCAAGCGAGCGCTCGTCGTGTATATGGATGCAACCGGCAGAGAAATAGAGTTATTGCGAAAATACCGCTCCAGGCCGCGGGCAATTTGTTGGAATGGCCTTTTTATTCCACAGGAAGGCGAAGAGTTTGTCCAAACATATTCCAGACTGCTTCCCAAACTTATGGAAACGCGAGCAAAATTGTACGAACAATTTGCCGATGTTACGATTGAAGCTTCGAGCTTAGTGAAAACAGCCGGAATACCGACGCACGAGGAAGTGCAAAAGTTCGTCGCCTCGATTGCCGGAGAATTACCATCTTTGTAATCTTCAAACCCAGCTGCAAGCGATAAGCTACAAGCTTGCCGCTGCAAGCTTGCGATGCAGACCATAAAGCATTTTATCTAATTCCGAGATGCGATTGGCAAAATCCTCCGCTTGTTCTTCACTTAAATACTTCATCTTTAGCGAGATGAGACGTTGTGTTTCTAATTCTGCCAAAGAGCCTTTTGAGGTGAGTATAAATTTTGCGAATTGTTTATCGCTGGTGAGCTGACTTCCTTCCGCAATATTTGAAACTACCGAAACAGCTGATCGTCTCATCTGCGACTGTAATCCAAACATTTCACTCTTTGGAAAATTCTTTGTGTATTCATAAACCAAAAAGGCCAGATCCATCGATTTGTTCCAAACCAGTAAATGCTTAAAAGACATTTGCATCATATGACTGAAGGAAATACTAAAAACTTATTGCTTGCAGCTTATCGCATTATTTCCTATAGGCAAGCATCCCCAAAAACCTCGCGCGCTCGACTGCCGTTCTTAACATCTTCTGATGCTTCAGGCAGAGACCGCTGTAGTAGCGCTTCATGATGTTCCCGAAGTAATCGGTGTAGGGCTTGATGGTCGGATAGTCTTTGTAATCAATGTAGTGCACGCCTTTGTCGCAGAAGGGACACTGCTTCAAGCGTGGATCGACCCGACGTTTTTTCGTATCAGCTATAAGAAAGGGGATTAAAGTTCGAGTTCGTCACCGGAAATAAGTTCGTCGATTTTCTCACTGAGTTCTTTTTTATCGGCATCGCTTGTCGGAGTGGCAGCCTTTTCCGGCTTATGCGTGGCCTTTGCCTTCTGACGCTTGATGACTTTGTCTTTAAACTCCTCTTCGCGTTCGTGCTTGGCAATTTCTTGGCGGCTTTCTTTCTCCTTTAACCATTCATCGAAACGACTTGCAGTCGAAACGACTTGGTATCCCTTCGGTGGTTTCACCACGAGATGACGAACAACATTCGGTGAAATCCGAATTTCTTCGTTGATCTGTCGAATTTTGTCGGGATCCAGTTCGTAGTAGTAGATGACGATGAACGCTTCCATCGAGTCACCGATCTTGTAGGAAAGACCGCGGCGACCCCAACTATCTTTCAAGACCAATTTCCCGCCGGTTTCCGTGATGATTCCTTCCACGCCTTTCTCGGCGGCTTGCAGTTCATTTTGCGCCAGCGGATGAGGGAAGAGCACGCAAAACTCGTAGAGGCGCGGCTCACTTGCGATGTCCATCTCGTCAGGAGCGACGAGCGTGGCGTCCGGTGTTTTTTTCGCGCTGGCGCGAGCCATAGGGATTCATGGGTAAACCCGGCACCGCGGAGGGTGCGGGGGAATCAACTTGGGCACCTTAAAAGCCTGGGGAGCCGTTAGCAAGCAAATGGGAAGAAATTTGAGTCAGCAATGGAGCAATAGGACAATGGAACCATTGCTCCATTGTTCCATTGTCAGTGTATAAGGTATTAAGTTTGGCAGTTAGGGCAGAAATGCGTTCCTCGTCCCACCGTCACGGTTTTCTCAATAGCGGTTCCACAACGCTTACAGGGCTGCCCTTTGCGCCCATAGACCCGCAGTTTACTGCGGTAACCGCCGGGCCGACTGTCACCGTTCAAAAACGAATGAAATGTTGTGCCACCACTGGCCACGGCCTCTTTCATAATCTTTTTACAGGCCGCGAAGAGTTTTTTTATTTCGTCAGGCTTCAGCTTCTGCACATTGCGTGTGGGGAGCACACCCGCGGCGTAGCAAATCTCGTCGGCATAGATATTCCCAATGCCCGAGATCACTTCTTGATTCAGCAACACTGCTTTCAAGATCGTCTTTCGCTTCGCAAATATTTTTTGGAACGCGGGCCAGGTAAAATTCGGCTGTAATGGTTCAATGCCATACGTCGCGACAATCTTTGTGACCTCCTCCGTCGGAGCCGTCCGCATGTAGGCGAAGAGGCGGAGATCATTCAGATACAACGCGGTGTCATCATCAAAGTGAATGATCACGCGCGAGTGAGCGTGCGGCAGTTTCAAATCGGCTTGCGTCAGTGAGTGCCCACCACCGGCCTTCGCCCGATGGGCTACGGCCGGCAGGCCAGACTTCGCTTTGTGGGCTACGGCCGGCAGACCTGCGCGCTTCGCGCCGCTGGCGTAAATAAGCTGCCCAGTCATCTTCAAATGAATAAGCAGCGCTAACTCTTTCTTCTGAAAGCGAAGAATCAGCAGTTTTCCGATGCGATCGATACTGCTGATGGTCTGTCCTTTCAAAATAGTTGGCAATTTTGGGTCCAGCCGTAAAATTTTGGGATGGCGAACCTCGACGCGCGCGATCTTCTTACCGCGCAGCGGCGTAAACAAACTCAGGCGGATGGTTTCAACCTCCGGCAGTTCGGGCATGGCCATATTTTACAGAGTGCAAGCATGTTGTGTTAGAATACGTTCGTGAAATTTGTTCGCATATTGCTTTGCTTGGCACTTATCATCCCAGCTCCCACAATGGGCGCGTTAGTGTCAGCGGAAATGCAGGCACGCACGTGCGCACGTGTGACCAAAAACTTCAGAGGTCAGGCGCTAATGCGTGTCAATGATCGTTTGGAGAGGCGACTTGGCTTCCGTTGCGCGGCACAGACTCAATTGACGATCAATACTGTCAACATGGAGCCTGAACCAGCCAGCCCGTCGCGCTTAGGCCAGAGTGGGGCAATTAGCCAAGCTGAGCTTTATATGAGGCGCATCCTGACGAAGGGGACATGGTCTAGGAAAATAAATGATCGGGATGATCACGATATCTTCGATTTTGAATTGTCACCAAACATGTACACATTCAGTGTTGTGAATAGTGATCAGGGCGTAGGGGCTGAAGCGGGACGCTGGTTTTTGGAACAACAAGATGACGAGATGCATCTTCTTTTGGAGCCAACTGATCAAGCAGCCTGTACCGCTCTGCCATGTGACAGTGTCATCAAGTACGACAAGACCTATGATACGATGAAAGCGTATGACCTTGCTGGCGCACCACTGATGTCGTTGACGCACCAGCGGTAGCTATTGTCATTTCGAGCGTAGTCGAGATAGATAATTATTTTGTAGCATTGCCGTCTTTCGACCATTCGGCGCTGCTCGTGGCAGGCAGAGCTCAAGCTGACAATGCTTGTTAAAAAACGGCCCCGCGGGTGCGGGACCGATTGGAGTTGTGAACCGAAGTTCACGGGCAGGATTAGTCAGGATAACGAGTGCCCATGATGGCAGCCGGCTTGCTTAAGTTAATGCGTGAAGCTTCCGTGTCTGCAAGACCGTCATCAAATTTTTTTAAACCCGGATGAGAGTTCTTGTAATCGGAACCCAGTAATCCGTTAGGCAAACGCGCCCGCCTGCGGACATTGATCACATAGAGGCAACAGGTGATCATTGCCCCGGCAAAAAGAAAAATGCAGAGCCAAATCAGTTCAGAAGTGCTGATTTCCTGTTCCATCGCTATTCCTTTCTATGCTTCGTTTGTGGGCCAAATGTTTTCCAAAAGACGCATCCAAGTCTGACAACGCCAACAGTGCCTATAAGTCCCAGCACTACGTAGTTCATACCAGATCCAAAAAACCACTCGTACATGTTCACTCCTTTTATCGAGGAAGCGGTGACGTTTCATCCTGCCGATGATCATAAAGATCACGAAGCTAAAATACCATTTCTATTGCGCTTGTCTATTGTTCCGAAGTGTCCTGTTTAAGCTTTAGATAAGCCAAAATCGCCGAGAGGTTATGCTGCACGTAATCAATCCTGATTGAATATTCATCGAGGGACTCATGGAACCCGCCAATGCTGATCGAATCAGCGGCCAGTCGCCGCGCTTTCGCGGGTGTCATTTGTGTGCGCAACTGAAATGGAATGCTGCGATCCAGCGCGGTCATTGCGCGCGCCTCGTACACTGGATCATTCGCGCGCCGGAAAAGACGCACCGCAGCAGCGAGTCCTTCGCTGCGCGTGGCGGCCGGAGTCGAGCGGGGTGGATCACCATAGCCGCCATTCCAGTCTTTTTTCGAACCTCGTAAACCCCAGTGTTGTTCGTTGACTATTCTGTCTGTGATCTTGCGAGTATGCACAACATATTGTTCAAGCGCTTGGTCGGCGTGCAATTCATTTAAGGCGTAGAGGAACCAGTGATCGCTATTCAAATCAGCCGACTCTTTGCCGGCGTCGCGCACATTGATGAGCCAATCGGCGCCGCGGTGCGCTGCGTCGATAAAACGGCGGTCACCCATGACCGCCGAGAGACGGGCGAGCGCAAACAGCGCTTCGCCGGGGTAATAATCGGAAATGAAATCGTCGAGCTCAGCATTATTCGCAAACATTTTATGTTTAGTAAATTCTCCCGCGAAGGACTGAGTTTTAAGAATCCAAGCGGCCAAACCCACGGCGGTATCAAGGTAACGTTGATCTCCAGTTACGATCGCGTGTTTGGCAAAGGCTAAAATGGCGAGCCCGTTGCCACCGAGTTTGATCTCGTTGGCTTCTTCTAAGCATAAAACATCCGGAAAGTCAGGACAGGGGATCGCTTGTTGTTCCAAGTACGAGAGGGCGCGCTGCGTCGCTTCAAGAAGGGTTGGTCGTTGCGTCACTTCAAATAATTCCATCATCGAGTAAGAAGTTCCAGCATGGCGTAGAATGTTGTAATTATCGGAAACATCATTCGTGACCGCGTCTACTTCATAGAGGAACAAACCATTGGGGAGCACAACACGCTCCAGGTAATCGCCGGCTAAAATGACTGCATCCGCCGGCTCTAAAGGGAAAAAGATAAACAGACGTATTCCCACGATGGTCGCGACGGCGATTGCACCCACGATAAGAATAAGGAGGCCTTTGTTGGGGACTTTTCTCGGCAATACCCTTTCATTATGCCGCTATACTGCGCCATGTCGATGACCTCCTTTTATCATAATGACTAAAACGCCTGAACACCGAATTTTAATCAGCGGGGCCGGCTCGACCGGCCAGCGTCATGCCGGACAACTTCGGGAGCTCGGGATGCAATACATCGCCTTCTGTGATCCGCAGCTCTCAGAAGACGAGGTCGTTGCCCTTAAAAAAGAACACAGTGTGGAATTTTTTTCCAACATTGAAGCCGGGTTGGATATTTTTCGGCCAAACATTGCATACATCTGTACGCTGCCAGCCCTTCACGCTGATCATGCGCTCAAAGCCGCAGCAGCAGGCGCGAACTTATTTATCGAAAGACCATTGTCCCACAATGAGGACAAATTAGATGAGCTTATCGAGACTGCTAAGGAAAAAGATATCGTGACAATGGTGTCCTGTGACATGCGCTTTCATCCCGGACCTCGGGCCATCAAACAGTTACTCGAAGAAGAGGTCATCGGTGCGGTCCTGGGCGCGCGTCTCCACAGCGGTTCCTACTTGCCTACTGCCTCAAAGGATCAGGACTATCGGAAGAGCCCAAGCGCCGATCCTCGTCAAGGCGGTGCGATTCTCGAGGGAATTCAAGAAATTGATTTGGTCCTCCACTATTTTGGTCCGGCTAATTTATTAGCAGCAGCGGTTGAGCCTGCTACGAATATCGGCCTCAGTGTTGATGGAATTGGCGAGCTATTGCTCAGGCACCAAAACGGAACAATCTCGAGCGTCCACTTAAACTTTATTCAGCGCGATCATCGGCGCGACTGCCAAATCATTGGAACAGAGGGGACTATTTATTGGGATTTTGATAAGAAGAAAGTCGAGGTGTATGGAGCGGATGGAAAGCGGGGCGCGCAAATACCCGAGCCGCCAGATTGGAATAAAAATCAGATATATAAGGAAGAAACTGAATATTTTTTAGACTGTGTGAATCGCAAGCGCGCGTCCTTTAATGGTCTTGAAGAGGCGAGACAGGCCTTGCGAATTGCGCTGCAGGCTCAACAGTATCGGATGGCTTCGTAGGAAACGCTTCGACAACTTGAAACAGAATATGGCGCTG
>DATDTQ010000045.1:0-2750 GCA_035290765.1 Candidatus Peribacteraceae bacterium | reverse complement strand
CCGACATCTGGCAGTGACGTGGAGTGGAGATCCAAATAATGCTGCGGTTCTTTCAGCTCAGATTGACCTTACAGCGTGCCTGGACCTGACCGATAGACAATATTGGTCCGTTATTCGACATCTCTGGGAAACACATGTCCGAGATACCGATATTCATCAACTTGGTGTTGATGAGGTGTTTCGTCGCTTAAGGCTTACACCTGAAGAGCTAGCAGCAATGAGTCAAGAAGAGCGGAACGCCATCGGCGCTCATGAGGTTGATTGTCGGGTCATGAATATTTTTATTCAACAAATGAAGAACAAGATTCGGCCTGCAATGGACTACACGACTGTTCGCGGCGCTTTCGTAGAAGGCAACCCAATCTATGATAATTCTTGGCTTTGGAATCGATCGGCTGTGGTCGTTTCGGTCATTGAGCCGCAAGCTATGGGGCCGCTCTCGCGACTTACTGATGATGAAATATCACAGCTGAGCCGCATCTCGAGTTAAGATGTCGCAGAGGTTATCTTGCACTAAACCGCTCCGCGGTAGGGGAGTCGGGCGCGTCGGTGCGCGTCGTTATGAAGTGGAAGCGGCCATCGGCGGTGTATGTTGCTGCGCCCTGCAAGCTCGGCCGTGGCACGGTGCTGCCGTCATCACGCTTACCCGTGCTTGAAACGTAAATCCACGTCCCGACCAATTGATCCTTGAGTGACTTTCCTTGAGCAAGGGTGCTGTTTGGGAAAGCAGGGATTGTGATCAACGCGATGGCACAAAGGCCAAATGCGTAGCGCCTATTCATGAGAGTCCCTCCCAATATGACCGAAGTGTCCAACGATTTTGCCGAACAGCGCGTCACATCGCAACATACTATACTAACGCGGCAATGCTGATTGGAGAATATGGCTCAACAAAGCCATTTTCAAACGTCGCACAAGATTACTTTCGCGCACCAACGAATATCTGGAGCGAAAGTTGCATCTGCGGCAGCGGTCGTATGGGTGAATTATACACTGAGCTGCGCGCTCAACAGAAAATTACCGGTCGTCGCGGAGCCATGGCCGGCGGCGCGAGTCGCGAATGTGCACGATCCAAATTTCGTCGCCACTGATTTCATAATAAACGTGATACGGATATCGGACAATTGTTAGCTCATAGACTCCGGGTCGATCAGTTTCCGGTGCGACGTGCGGAAATTCCGCAAGCAGCGCAATACGCCGCTCAATCATATCTTTCACTGATTGGGCAGCAACCGGTGCTCGGGCGTCGAGATACGCATATATCGCGTCGAGGTCCGCCTGCGCGCTCAGCGTATATCGGACCCTCATGCTCTATGAGGCTTCACACCATGGCGCCTAAAGAACGCGGCCATTTCCTCATCGCTAGCAAACTCGCCGCGGCGGGCCTGCTTCTGCCCTTCTATGACAGCCGCCCGAGTTTCTTCGTCAAGATGCACCGGCTGCGCGCGGCGTGAGGCGACGGAAAGCAACATTTCGGCAGCCTCGTCCTGATCGGACTCAGGCAATTCGCGAACTTTCTTGATGGCATCTTCAAGCAATTTGCTCATGGAATCATTATACCATACCGGTCCCCTACCGCCACCCCAGTTCCTTTGGTGAGATTAAAAATGCCGTTCCTCCGGAGCCGATCGCACCTGCGAAAGCGCGCTTGCCGAGCGGGTCAAGGCCGCCACTGGGCGCCCGCAAGGGTCGCCTTGATCGCGCGCAGCGACGACGCGCCACACTCTCCTTCCCTATGTTGGCGCTACCATTTGTTACGAATGGTCGGCGTATTATTGACGCTGAAGCCGATCAAGCAGGAACGGCATATTCAAACAAGGTTACAAGGATCCAGGGTACAAAATGTTTGAACGCGGATTGAACCAGTATTTTCGCTCCAGGGGTAATGATTGCCGGGCTGCCTGGCTCTGCGATGTCCACGGACAGGTCCACGCACGATGCGCCTGCATTTAAAGCGGCGACTGGAATTTCAAACACATCATCAAATGAGTTGGGAGCGCAAGTAATGTTAAGGGCGTGTCCATCATCTACGTTCACCCGAGTTGTTACAACATTCTCTGTGCCACGAAAATTCGTGTCAGGACGCTGCCGATTCCTTAAAAGAGCTTTGTGGTTATAGCTTTTCTGATGATGCTGGCCAGAGGCGTGATAGCTGCTGTGTGGCTTCCATTTTGGATTGTAGTCGCGAGGAAAATTGACATAGACATCCCCCTGGGGAGACCTGCAGACTGTTAATATCACCAGCAAATCACAAGCATCGCGAACCGCCACAGCAATTTGATAATTCTTATTTTGAAATCCTTGGACCATCGCATTAACTTCGTATCGCCTACTTCAGCATCAAATGGAGATGTTTAATTTCAGCGGCGGACTGTCCTCGTTTCTTCTCACGTCTAGAGCGCGCCGTCAGTGTTGCACTTCAAGCTACAATTAGCAGTGCAAACCGAGCAAGTGATTTTTTCCCCCTACAATCTTTACCCAACTGGCAAGCGTGCCGACTTGCACGGGCGAGGATCGTTTGATGGTGTCGCCAAGACCGAGAGCCCCCTTAGTATTGTATCCCCACGCCCACAGTGTGCCGTCGATTTTTATGGCGAACGACGTGTACTCGGCTGCTCCAATCTTTGCCCACGCGGCGAGAGTACCGACCTGCACGGGCGAAGAACGTCCGATAATGTCGCTAAAGCCAAGTTGTCCTTCTGTGTTATAGCCCCAACTCCATAAAGTGCCATTGGTTTTTATGGCTAGGG
>DATDTQ010000044.1:0-2545 GCA_035290765.1 Candidatus Peribacteraceae bacterium | reverse complement strand
GGCCTTGAGGGCCACCATTGCGAACATCTTCGACGACTGCAGTACCGCCATCATTCTTCGTCGTAGCATTCAATTGCCTTTGCCGATACCAAGACATCGTGCATTCCTCCATCAAGAGAAAAAGCTAACTCGCCCATAATCCACGGCAATAACGCCGGCAGCCCACTCCAGTGAGCCAAAGAGCAAGTTCCTGCAGAGCAGGTTTCTCATCGTTCATGATGATGTAAATGAGCAACGACACATCTGTCTTAAATTATATTCCCACCCCTGCGTAAGCAGGGGTGGGAACAAAAAAGGATGGCTTAACTACTGTTAAGCCGCTGAACCGGAAGCCTTGCGCCTCTCGGAGCTATTTAAATTCCGTAGTTTCTGCGCCCGTCTGGCATCTTCGCCATAGGGAGAAATATAAACCACCTCCTTCATTGTAAAGCGTTTTCGTCTGGAGTTGACTCTTGATGTTCGCGCCATAGGCGTGACTCCTAAGGGTTGGTAGGCTTCCCTGTCTCCGATACCCTTTAACCGGAAGACAGATGACTCGTTGCGAAGCGTTACTGTGAATGAGCAAAACAATGCCTGATTCCAGAGAAACAGTCAGCAATTGACACACATGCGTTCCATACGTTGGCGGCAGTCTAGAAGCGGCTTAATTCGATTTCAAGATTAATTTTAGTTTATGTCAATGAAATGTAATTAGCCGCAGAAAGCCCCTGATTCGGTTTTATTCAGCCGTTTCATGCCTGATACTGCCCCCAATGGATCTCGCCGTAGTTGGAACCGGATACGTCGGCTTGGTTTCAGCCGCTTGTTTTGCGGAGCTCGGTCATACGGTGACCGGCATTGATATTGATGAAGCGAAGATCAAGCTCATCAAAAGCGGCCGCAGCCCGATCTTTGAACCAGGCCTGGAAGAACTGCTGCAACGCGGTATGAAAGCCGGCCGCCTCTCGTTCACAACCGATCTGGCGGCTGCACTCCCGCATGTAGAAGTGATTTTTTCGGCCGTGGCCACGCCCCCCGGCGAAGATCACGCCGCTGATTTAAAAGCGGTGTTTGCTGTGGCCGAAACAGTCGCGAAGACAATGCCTCACGACCTCGTGTTCGTGAATAAATCAACGGTGCCCGTGGGCACCGGGAAGAAATGCGAGGAACGCATGCAGAAAATTCTCAAAGATCGTGGCGTGAACTTCAAAGTTGCCGTCGTAAGTAATCCGGAATTTTTGCGTGAAGGCATGGCGGTCACTGACACGCTCATGCCAAATCGCATAGTGGTGGGTGTGAACGGCGATCAATGGGCCTCGGATCTAATTGAAGAAATCTACCGTCCGATTACTCGTGTCGGTAAACCACTCGTCCGCATGAACCGCGAGAGCGCGGAGATTGTGAAGTACGCCAGTAATGCGATGCTCGCTACCAAGATCAGTTTCATGAATATGCTCACTCCCCTCTGCGAGCAGACCAGCGCGAACATCCGCGATGTCGCGCGGGGCGTAGGGCTGGATGACCGAATCGGTCCGCGTTTTCTTCATGCCGGCATCGGCTATGGCGGTAGCTGCTTTCCAAAAGACGTGAAGGCGCTACTCGCCACCGGCAATGAGATGGGCATCCCGATGGAGATTTTGGCCGGCACCGATGCGGTGAATCGCCGTCAGCGCGAGCGATTCACGGAAATGATCTTGAAAACGGTGCCGAAGAAGTCCGCCATCGCGGTTTGGGGTCTCAGTTTCAAGCCGAAAACCGATGATGTGCGCGAAGCGCCGAGCCTCGACATCATTCCAGCACTTGTAAAAGCCGGTCATACAATCACTACATTTGATCCGGCGGCAATGGAGAGAGCCAAGCCGTATTTGCCCAAAGAAGTTCGATATGCGAACAACGCGCTTGACGCGGCGAAAGGTGCCGCGGCTGTTGTTGTGCTGACAGAATGGGATGAATTCCGCGGCGTATCCCTCCAAAACCTTAAACAAATCATGTCGGGAAATTTGCTAATAGATGGACGTAATATCTTTGAACCTGCCGAGGTGACAGCAGCTGGGATGAAGTATCAGGGCATTGGAATCCCCCAGACTAAATCCTAAGCACTAAATTCTAAGCACCAATTAGGATTTAGAATTTAGTGCTTAGTGCTTTTTATCAATATATAATGAAAAGGTTAAAGGCTTATGAAAATTCTGGTTACAGGGGCGGCAGGCTTCATCGGGTTTCACACCGCGCAGGCGCTCTGCGCGCGCGGCGATGAAGTGATCGGGCTCGATAATTTTTCGCCGTACTATGATCCAAAGCTAAAAGAAGCCCGTGCAAAGATTTTGGAGAAGTTGCCGAACTTCAAGATGGTCCGCGGTGACATTTTGGATCAGAAAACCGTCGCGAAAGTGATGAAAGGTGTCGATCGAGTGTGTCACCTCGCTGCACTCGCTGGCGTGCGTTATTCACTCGAGCATCCGGACGAATATGTAGATACCAACATTCGAGGCTTCTTCAATATTATTGATGAAGTCCGCCTCCAGAAAATTCCGGGCTTAATTTACGCTTCCAGCAGTTCCGTTTA
>DATDTQ010000043.1:0-15134 GCA_035290765.1 Candidatus Peribacteraceae bacterium | reverse complement strand
GAACGTTGCGAGCCGGATCACGTCCGCCAGCGCCACAAATTGACTCAGGACTACCTGGAGTAAGAACGTAAAACCCACAAAACTCACCAGCATCCCGCCGATTGTTAACAAAGGGCGCAGTTTGCTGCGCCCCGTGATACTCACTCCGAGAACGATCGGGATGAGGGGCAAGATGCACGGCAGGAGAATTGTAAGTGCACCGGCCAGAAACAAAAGAACAACTTGCGACATTAATACTGAATCGTGCCTTCGACTTCGACATTGCCGTCGGAATCATCATCTTCTTCCAGCGCTCCATCTTCATCCTCATTTTCATCTAGATCTTCTTCATCGTTGACATCGATATCGCCTGCTTCATCTTCCAATAAAGTATCGTCTTCGACATCCTCAGGTGATGGAGACTGGGGAAAGCATGCGGCAAGCGTGAGAGCGGCGAGCGCAAGAATAGCGGCTCGACTTCGTAGCGTGAAAAACGACATGGCTAAAAAGGGAAAAAAGAATAAAAGACGTGTAGAAAGTAGCTTAATTATACAGGGAAGACTGTAAATACAAGGGCAGAAATGAGCTCAATTATTGTGCAACTTTCCGCTCTTTGCGGTACCATGTCCCACATATGGTTAGTTCACAATCCACTCCCGGCCCGCGCGACGTCTTCCTTTATATATTGCAGGTTATTTTCCTGTATGCCTGTGTGTTTCACTTTGGAGCGCTCCTGTTTGGCTTTGTTGACATTGCGCTTCCTGATCCACTGTATGGCGATGCCGCGCGCTGGGCTCGAGCAGCTCTCCGCTGGCCGCTGGCGGTGCTGACCATCGTCTTTCCTTTATATCTATGGCTCACGATCTGGTTGCAACGTGATGCAGTGCGTAACCCTGCCAAGCGAGAGATGCGAACGCGCAAATGGCTCCTCAATTTAACGATCTTTCTGGCGGCCATCGTCATCATCGGTGATCTTATCTCGCTCCTCTTTGGTTTTTTGAATGGGGAACTAACATTTCGTTTCATCCTCAAAGTCATAATCGTGTTGGTGTTGGCCGGTTCCGTGTTCCTGTATTACGGTTGGATGTTGCGATTTGATGAAACGCCGACAAGCGATCCCCGCATGAAACTCTTTGTGCGCGCGATCGTTGCCTTAGGTGCGATCGCAGTCGTTGCCGGTTTTGTTATTGCTGGTTCACCAATGCGGGAACGACAATTGCAGTTTGATGACCGTCGTGTGAATGATTTGTCGATGCTGCAGTCACAAATTGTGTACTACTGGCAGGGTAAAGAAGTTTTGCCGCCAAACATTGCAGCATTACAAGATGACATCATTGGTTTTATACCACCAGTTGATCCTCGGACGGGCGAGTCATATGAATACCGACCGCTGGGCGGGACAGCCTTTGAATTGTGTGCAACATTTGAATTACCGTCTGAAGGTGATTCACGCGATATCTACGTTGCGCCACCTGTGACTAAGCCTATCGACGGCAGTGTGACAGACACATGGCAACACGACGCCGGGCGCACGTGTTTTGCTCGCGAAATTGATCCTGAGTTGTTCCCACCGCTGCGGGGATAACGTAACTCTGCATAAAGAATAAGCCCCGCACCATGATGGTGCGGGGCTTCACTTCCAAGCCTCGGATTAGCGGCGGCGCTTCGTCTTGCGGCG
This sequence comes from Candidatus Peribacteraceae bacterium, assembly GCA_035290765.1. GTDB lineage: Bacteria > Patescibacteriota > Gracilibacteria > Peribacterales > Peribacteraceae > DATDTQ01. The sequence goes on along the minus strand of DATDTQ010000043.1, from coordinate 13,477 downwards.
CGCAGCCTTCCTTTTCGCCGGCTTCCTTTTTGCTGCCTTTCGCTTCGCTGGTCTCCTCGCAGCTTTTCGTTTCACGGCTTTCCTTTTTTTCTTCGCAGCCATGTTGAGTTGGGGAAAGAATATAAAACTTTATTATATTGTATCTAAAAAAATTATTTTGGAAAGAAGGTAATGAAGCGCGCATACAATTTTATGATGTGGTATGTTCACGATTTTTTTTACGCAAAAAAATTTTTTAGCAGATCATTTAACAATTTTTTGTTCCGGCACTACTTCAACAACATCAACTTTTGTCGACGCTTCTTCCGTTGACGCTTCCCTTTCTTGCGGTGCACTGCTGCGATAGCGCTCAATAGCACTCCAAATAATGCTTTCGAGCAGTTCTCCATAATCATAACCGGCCAACTCCGCTGCCTGTGGCAGAAAATCTGTGAGCAAAATGCCGGGATTGGGATTCAATTCCAACACGAAGGGGTTGCCATTCTGGTCCACGCGCAGCTCTATCTCCGCGTAGTCTCGGCATTCAAAAATAGAAAACATGTCGAGGGCGATTTCACTGACAAGTTTGTTGAGTTTGGGTGAAATACGCGCCGGTTTTTCCAGTCGAATTGAATTCAGTACCTTCGCGTTTTCCTCTGTGAACAAATCAGAAGAATAAATATGCCAGAAACCTTTCGGCATTTGATCGAACACTGACCGAATCAACGGCAACACTTCCGCTTCATCGCCATTACCCAAAATACAAACATCGATTTCATCACCCTCGACATATTGTTCAATGAGCGCGGGCTGCTTCATCTCTTCAATAATGACAGCGAGCTGTTTGCGCAGTTCGCGTTCATTCTTCACGACTGAGCGCTTCCGAATGCCCAGGGAATGATCCGCCCGCGCGGGCTTAATAATTAAAGGATATGTCAATTCGGTACTGAGTTCGTCATTGAGGTTTTCAATGTAGTCCCACGGTGGCGTGGGAATGTCGTGGTAATCCAGCAGTTTTTTGACGGTGATTTTATCGAGCGCCATGGACATGGTGGCGGCGCTGGAGCCACTGAATGGAATTTGCAGCATTTCCATAAGCGCGGCGATATGACTGCTCAAAAATGGAGTGTTCGGACTGGTTTCACACAAATTCAACACGAAATCGAATTTACCGTTTTGAATCTTGCGTATGGGCAAAGGAAGTTCGCCCACATCAATTAATTCCACGCGATACCCGCGCTCGGCGAGCGTGGCGTGAATGGCTTCACCGGCATCGGAATTCGAAAAGATACCGATGCGCATCAAGCGCACGTCCTGCAAATCGGAAGAGCGCAGCTTAGCCAGACGAGAAGCTTCAATAATCTGTGTACGCAAGATTGAGGCAGTGTCGAGCGCGTTTTCACGCGTCGTTTTGCCGAGTGAAGAGTCACGGTGGAACTTTGTCACATTGATATCGACGCTGCGCATCATTTGTTCGAGCAGCGTTTCTGCTTGTTGGTATGTTTTTCCACGCACAATCACCCAACCGGCATTTTGATAGCCCTCCGGAGGCACTAAGACGGCATCGCCGACGTCTTTGGTGAGTGTCAGTTGAATTACATCCTTATTTTCGAGCAATTCTTTATTTTGCTGGATCGTACTCACGATGCCGGAGTGTTCCGGAATGAAGTAACGGCAAATCACGCAATCCTGCACAGGCTTGCGCTTCGTCTCCACACGTTCGCCGAGCGCGATTTGCAGACCTATTTCGATCATATCCACATCCCACACGTGACGGACGTTGAAATAAATATCGTCACCACCCATGCGTGAGGCTACTTCGACAATTTTGGGACCGGTGGGAGTAATCTTAATCTCAATGTGCGCCAAACTCTCGGTCACACCTAGGGCAATCAAAGCCGACTCAGCCAACTTATTGACTTCCTGCAGATCTTCTTCATCCAATCGGGCGGGGGCAATGTCTCCGTATTCCACAAAATACGGTAATTTGATCGGCTGCTTCTCGTTGATCCCAACCACGTGCGGAATTCCGTATTGCGAGAAGCATTCCACGCTGACTTCCATCCCTTCCATATATTCTTCATAGAGGAACATGCCATCGTTATATTTGAAGATCGGATTGTATTGCTCGTTGCAGTTATGCAGCAGGTAGCGGAACGTTGTTTCGGCCTCTTTGGGATCAGTCACCATGATGACAAATTCGCTGTCGGTGCCCCACGCCGGCTTCAAGACGGCCGGAAAACCAATACTTTCAATCGCTCGTTGCAAATCGCGCTTGGTTTTAAGTAACTGGAAGCGAGGGTTGCCCAGACCCGTTTCACCGAGGCGTTTGCGCATTTCGTATTTGTTACGAGTACGCATGGCCGCTTCCTGAGAATTACCCCGCAGGTCAAACTCATCGCAAATCCGGGCCAAGAGGGGAACGTCATCGTCCCCGAAGGTAATTGCCCCATGCAAATGAACATCAGGATGATGTTGCAAAAAAGCCTTCAGACGATCGAGTGTTTCATCATGATTGTACGTATCGGTTTCAATATAATGGCCGACGGCTTGTTTGCGAAAGTCAGCGACTTCATTCAAGAGAATGACGTTGGCACCAAGTTTTTTAGTGCGTTCGAGCGTGAAGCGCATTCGTCTTCCGCCTGAACTAATCAGTAAAATATTTTTGCCGGCGATGCCATTGCTTTCAGGCATACAAAACTAATTTGGAGCGTACACGTTCTCTTTTGTATCGCAAGAAAGAAGCAAGTATTCAAGCGGATTCAAAAACATACTGTTCGACTACCGGAAACAATTTTTCTTTCAACATGCCATGTTCCGTTTCGGCAAAATCCATCCGTTCCATCCCGAGCGAGAGGGCATGTTCAATATCAACAAGATTCATATAATGGCCAATTCCTGGGCAACCCTGCTTATCGTAGCCGCAGAGCAGGGGATAATAGGTTTTGTTCCAGACAAAAATGCAATCAACGCCGACGATCTTGTCGTTCAGTATGGCTGTGAAGAAATGCACGCCAAAGGGATCGCCTTTTTTGTTCTGAACGATGCGACGGAAGACGTCGCGGAGGCGCCCGTCATGAAAAGGGGAGTCGGCGAAGGTGCCGGTATTTAAATCCATGAGCGCTTCATAGTCTTCGCGGCGGTCTGGTACGACCAGAATACCTGCGGCATCGATCCGGCGTTGATCACGGCGCGTGTTTTGACGTAATTTCCGGGGAAGCGAGGTCAAATAATCTTCAACGGACGAAAGACCATTCAATGGCAGGACTGATTTTGGGTTTCCGGCTCGTAACTGCGGTGACGATCCAATCTGAGCGGCGGCAGTTGGCGTTAGATCTGTTAATATGACCGGCCGCGGTAACATCTCCAGCACTTTCGGTACGAGTGCACTGTCCTGCAGCCAAAATGTGGTGTCTTCCTGCCAATTAAATTCATCGCCCACGTCCCCAAACCACATGTACCGCTTCTGCTGCGGGTGAAACCACAGGGGCAGCAGGCCCAGCTCATCATTTCCCTCCTTTATATGAGCGAAGGCCAAGGTAAATCCATACACTTCTAAAAATGGCAGCCGATATTCCCAGAGGTCATAGAGCGAAGCGCGGGGACTCCACCGGTTCCAGAGCTGACGGCACTCCGCGGGATCTTGCACGAGCGTTAATTCCACTGTAAGAGAGTAGCATGGCAAAGGCGCCGAAGCATTTCTATCAGAAGTTCGATGCGAATTATTTTGCAGGCGGTCAATATGATACCTACCTTCGGGATCACGTTCGCATTGCCGAGGAAGACATTGTCGAACCATTGATTTCACTGCTACGACCAAAAAAAGATTGGACTTTGTTGGATGTTGGCTCCGCCATGGGCGGAGCGATTGTCGGATTCCGGAAGAGGGGATTTCGCTGTGAGGGTGTTGATATTTCGGCGTACTGTTTAGAAAATTCGCCGGTGAAAGAACATATGCAATACGGTGAAGCGTTTGCTCTGCCGTTTCCCGCTAAGAGTTTTGATGTTGTGTACTGCAGCGATGTCTTTCAATACCTCTTACAAGATCAAGCTTTCAAAAGCATCGCTGAATTTATTCGTGTGGCGCGTCGCTATGTTGCGCTGTGGGTGTTTTCCGGCGCGAACTCGCCGGGATGGTCTCAGCAAACCAATCCCGATCCTCTCCGCAACGAAGACACTCGATTTTTGACAGCGGAAGACTATCAAAATGCTTTTGCGAAACACGGCGCCACTCAAATTGACTTCACACACTGGAAACCCGAAGTCGGTGATGAAGAATTCACGCCGCTGTGGCGCTTTGTGTGTAAAGTTTAGATGCTGATCATCAAACATTTTACAGGCAAAGGACGCGGGGTCTATTCGGATACCCTTATTCGCGAAGGAGACACCGTCGAGGTCTGTCCGGTCATCCCTCTCACTAAGGAGGAAGTTGAACGTTGCAAGCAGATGCTGATCTACGATTACACCTTTGATTGGAATGAAGAAACCGGTGCCGAATGTTTACCGCTTGGTTTTGGTACGCTCTATAACCATAGTCCAAATCCTAACATCGAATGGGACACCGATCACGAGCACGAGACGGTCGTTTTCACGGCGCTCCGGGATATTCCCGCCGGTGAGGAACTTTGTCATGACTACTGGCCCGGACAGGACATTGTGTTTGAAAATGGGAAATGGCGCTTGAAGCTGGAAGAGCGTCTGGCTCGGGTAAATTAAGTGTAGCTTTTATAGAGGGACCCGACTCCGAAATGCGTTGACCAAAGCGTGATGCATTTGTGATTCGAGTGTATCGCGCATCGAACCAAGAGAAATAACTTTATCCACCTTTCGAATATCTCTAATTGAACTGCGTTCGGTATGCCCGGCAAGAAGGATCGTAAAACAATTTCGAGCAGAATCCTTCAATATGCGGGTGATTTGAAGACCATCTTGGCGATCAAAGTCCGGGCTTAAATTGAGATTGATCATCGCGGCAAGAATCTGATCATTGTATTCATGAGCTAGGTTTTCAATCTCTTCCTGGATCCAAGCATCATAAGGTGTTGTCTTATCGTCGGGTTCACAAGTTACGCATTCACAATCGTTTTCGTGTCCGAGTGCTCCAAGGCGATCATTTACGAGACGCTTCATAATATGACGTTGCCCTGGCGGATTATTGTCGTCGATAACTAGAATGATTTGTTTCTCTTGGCTGTACATTTGGTTTCAGAATAGTAGCTAGCCCCAGAAAAGCCAATTAAAAAAAGATTTTGTAGGTCCCGAATCAGGGCTATCAAAAAAAACCGGCCGAAGCCGGTTTTCCCTGACCCGACTTCGCCCTTTGGGGCTACGCCGGGCTAGCCCGACTTCGTCCCGCTGCGCGGGACTCCGCCGGGCAAGTTGCTCAATTAAGCTCGGGCTGACGCGAAGCAATCGCGACAGAGGACCGGCTTGCCGCCTTCCTCAACGGAGCGCGGCTTGAACGGTACCTGACACGGCGCGCCACATTTGGCGCAAACCGCGTCGTGCATTTGGCGCGGACCCTGACGGGCCGAGCGAGCCGCATTGCGGCAATCTTTGCAGCGCTGGGGAGCGCTGAGGTTCTTCGACGCGAAGAACTCTTGTTCGCCTTCTGTGAAGGCGAACGTGGCGCCGCAGTCGCGGCAAGTTAACTCCTGATCTGCCATTGGAATATAAGAAGGAGAGGGGTAAAAACGAGCATCTCCTTCTCAAACGTTTGAGGCTATGTTGAAGGGTGCTACTGAGCGTCAGTCTACGTCATTCCACAAGGTTGGCAAGCGATTCGGCGGGATTCGTGAGGAGCCTAATCTCCGCTTACTTCCTCGCTATTTTAGGATTCGGATCGTAAAATGCCGTTACTCTTTCCTTCCTTTTCGCAATGAATATCCGTCACTACGAAAAGTCATTTACGTATACCGATCGGGAACTCCTCAAAATCGCGCGCGCCGTCGGCCGTTTGGCCACGTACTGTCAGCGCATCAAAGACGAAGCTTCAATTATTCATGTGGACGCGGAACGCCGCAGCACCAAAAAATCGCGCGACCAATTTAAAGTGACAATTCGTTTGGAATTGCCGCACAAAACACTCACTGCCGAATCACGGCGACCGGATGTGGTTGAAGCGGTGGATCGTTGCGTGGAAAAACTTGAGCCGCAGGTCAAGCGGTATAAGGACATGCTCATGAGCCGCCGCGAGCGGCGCCAAAGCGCCGCCCATCGATGATCTCTTTCCGCGTAACCGCCATCGGCGTCTTAAGCGTGCTTGCGTTTGGCGCAGCCGCCCAAGCGCCGGATGAGCTTGCCCCTCTGTTGCGATCGATCATCAGCGGCCCCTCCGATGTTGCGGTCGGTCGTACCATTGTTCTCAATGCCTCGGCGAGTGTGGCCAGAGGTGATGATGTGCAGTACCGCTGGTATCGCGAGGGTGCGCCGCAACCGATCAGCCGCACAGTTGAAGCCGTCTATACGCCAGAAGAACCGGGAACGACGGTGTTTCGTTTAGTCCTGAGCGCCACCGTGGAAGGTGAGCGCATCGAAGCGGAGACCACACACACTGTCACGGTCTATACGCGCAAGATCACCTTGATTGCCGACAGTAGCGTGCCGCTTGCAAAAATTCAAGTGCATCAAGAAATGGCTGCGCAACAGGGAGTTTTTGTCCGTGTGCTGCGCTCGACTGAAGGCGGGCTTCCTCTCAGCGAAGAAAGTTCGCTGCAAACTCTTATTGCCGAACAGCTCGACGCTCTCGATGGCGCAGATACAGTCGTTTTGTGGTCAGAGGGAATCACGGGGCTCCGCGCCTTGCTCGGCGCAGTGCAAAGTGCGCCATCTGGCTCTGTAACAATTCCGGATAAAACGTTGGTCCTGTTAACTGATCATAGTCTCAATACCATTGCGCGAACGGCGGGCGGCCCGTTCTCAGTCCTCGAGCCGGACCGGATCGTCGTTACTCGCACTGAAGGGCTCAACCAACTGGTTGCGACTGAAGACATTACAGCATTTCTGAGTCGACTCGAGTCGGCGGATATTGATTACGTCATCGTTGATGAATCTACGGTCGGCGTGCGGCCGTGGAATCTGCTGACGTCACTGGTGAATTACATGCTGACGCACGGTGTACCAAGCCGAACAATCATCTTCTTGCTCATGCTGCCGATCATCGCCACCATTTTGGCGTTCTTAAAACAAGTGATCGGCATGACGACGTTCGGTCTCTACACACCATCCATTCTGGCGCTGTCGTTCCTCGCGCTTGGCTGGGTTGGGTTACCTTTTTTGCTCATTATTCTGGTGACCGGTTACCTTACACGCTCGGGCATGCGCCGCTGGCGCCTCCTATATATACCAAAAGTAGCCATCATCTTAACCATGGTGAGTTTTACGTTGCTCTTTCTGCTTGGTGGTGGAGCTTTCTTCGGTTTGACCCTTTCCGGGAGTGACACAATCTTTATTCTCCTGATTATGTCCACGCTTTCAGAAACGCTTCTGAACGTGCGGGCGGAACAAGGTCTCTGGAGCGCTATCTTAGGTGTTAGCGAGACAATCGTAGCGGCACTGCTTTGCGTCCTGATCGTTCGTTGGGGCGCTTTGCAGTCGGTTGTCCTCGCGTATCCCGAACTTATTTTGCTGACATTACCGATCAACGTGTTTCTGGGCAGATGGACCGGCCTTCGTCTCGTTGAATACTTTCGCTTCCAAGAAATTTTCCGGCATATCGAAGAATAACCATGCTGGGTGCCCTTTTTTCCAAGCACGGCGTGCTCGGGATCAACGCCCGCAATCTGCTGTACGTTAAACCGTTCAATCCGCGCAAAGCGACCGCACTGGCGGACGATAAATTGAAAACCAAAGCATACCTCACGGCGCGGGGGATTCCCGCGGCTAGGATTTACGCGCGTATTGAAACGCGCGAGCAGCTCCGAGCCTTCGACTTTAGTAAGTTGCCGGACGAGTGCGTCCTGAAACCGAACTATGGATTCGGTGGCGAAGGCATCATCATCTTTCGCGGTCGCAAGAACGGTGATTTTGTGCGAACCGACGGTAGTACGATTACGCGTCAGGATCTCGTTGGACACATTGAAGACATCCTCGACGGTAAATTTTCACTGGGCGGTCGGTTGGACACCGCTTTCTTTGAGCAAATTATGAAGCCTCACAGTTGTTTTGCTCCTTTTCGACCGGCGGGGCTGCCTGATATTCGTGTCATTGTTTTCAATCTTGTACCGGTCATGGCCATGCTGCGAGTACCGACGGCGGAAAGTGAGGGAAAAGCGAACATCCACTTAGGCGGCATCGGTCTTGGTATCGATATTGCCAAGGGTCTGACTACGCATGCAGCGCAGTACTATCACCGTCTGACTGAATTACCACATGGTGGCTCGCCAAGTGGAATTCAGATTCCATTTTGGGATGAAATTTTGCTTATTTGCTCGCGCATTCAGCAGATTACCAACATCGGGTATCTCGCTGTCGATATCACCATCGACGAAGAAATCGGACCGGCCGTACTCGAAGTGAATGCTCGTGCCGGTTTGAATGTCCAAATCGCTAATTTGGCGCCATTGCGTTCTCGCCTGCAGCGTGTGCAAGGGCTCTCGGTGAGCTCACCTGAAAAAGGTGTTCGCATCGGTCAGGATCTCTTCGGTGAGAAGGTACAAGTGACGGAACGTGCCGATGGGAAAAAGCCGATGGTCCTGGGGCTTGCGGAATCCATCACGATTATTGGCGCCGGCGCGAGCTTCGACGAGCCGGCACTCATTCAACCGGATAAAGAAGAATCCGCGTTTGCCGCCGATCTTCTGGCATCACTCAATGAAAATGGAGCGGCGGAGCCCGAAGGCAACAGCGGCACGCACTTCCGCGTGAAGTTTTTGCTCGGCGGCCAAAAACGCCAAACTGTGGTTACAGGCTTTTTTACAAAACCCGGCGAGCCGCGCGTGCGCCTGGGGCGCCGCGACATCACAGGATTCCTGATTGACCCAACGCTGCGCCAAAAAAAACCAGCGCAGTCGACTGTTCGTAGTGACCTGCGTGCCGTGGAACGACAACTCCTGCAACTGGATCGCGATTTTTTGGTGTTGAAGGAACTGAAACCGATCAATCTAGCCGAGGAGCGCGTTCGCCTGGCAGAAGACAAGTGGTATCAACCGCTCTTTCAGTATCGTGAACTCGATTTGGATGATGCGCGTCGCCGTTTGGAAGAACCAGTACGCGATGAATCGCCGCTGGGCATCCTGCTCGAAAAAAAACGGCAGGAATTGCGGCTCCGTCTCGATCTCCTAGAGGCCCGCGGTCAAAGCGCGCGCTTTACGCGCGCGTCAGCCGCGCTCTTTGGCCGACCGACCGCGGCGCTTTTACGCGCGGCCGAAACAATGCTCCGCGACCGGCCGGAATGTGACTTACCTGATCCCACCAAACAATTTTTGAGCGCAGAGGAAACTAAGGAGAAGTTTATGGAAGTACTGCGCCGGTATGGTCTCCACAACTGGACAGTAGAAATTCGCCCCACACTCATCGCCGATTGTACCGTAGGCGGTCATTCGATCTACCTGCGGTCGGAAACGCGTTTTTCACCAACGCGTATTGAAGCTCTCGTTATTCACGAAATTGAAACGCACATCCTGACCGCCGAAAACGGAGCGAATCAGCCCTATGAATTATTGCAACGGGGGACAGCCGGTTACTTGGAAACACAGGAAGGTCTGGCAACGTACAACCAAAATCGCGTCTACGGCCCGGGGAACGATCGACGCTACAATCCGGCGCGTAATGTTTTGGCGACAGCGTATGGGCTGACACATTCATTTGCTGAAACCAGAGCGTATTGTGAAAAAGAACTCGGTTATGATGAAGATAAAGCGCTGACGCAGACAATTTCGATCAAACGCGGTCTGCGTGATGCATCTGAACCCGGTGGTTTTACGAAAAGTTTGATTTATTTCCGTGGTTGCGAGGCAATCGAGCACTTTGTGAATAAAGGTGGTGACATGCGTCGGCTATACATTGGCAAAGTGACGTTGCAAGACCTGGATTTGATCGAAAAGATTCCGGATCTACAGCCACCGCTGCTCCTACCGGAATTTTTGCGTCGATCGGAAAAGAAGGAGCTAACTGAATACGGCCATTTATTGGCCTGATGTCAGCTCGTTAATACAGCTACTAACGCCAAGAAACTCGTTCAAGCGTGGGGAGCGATGTGAGCCACGTCTGACCTGGGGCAAAGATCAACGGTTTGTCGTTTGCATCAACAAACTCGAATGGATCTTCGGTATCCGCTTTTTTCCAATAACCCCGCTGCACCGTACCGCGCGAGAAAAGGATCGCTGGACCTTTACCGCGCACGGGCACGTTCAAACGTCCGAAGTCACCTGTTCCTAAGATCGGTACGGCAATAATCAACACGTTGACCGGCTGGCCGTGCAATTCTACTTCTCCATTTTTGCGTTCGTACGTTCCTGGCAGCGGATAATATTTATACGTAATGTTGTGCAAGCGGTTATAAAATTCTAAATCAATGATTGTTGCACTACTGGCAGTCGGTGGCCGGCCGGTTTCATACGGCGGCCAGGCAATCGTTTGTAATTCTTGTTCAGCAGCGATCTCAAGTAATGTGGAACCAGAAATAAAGAGATTGTGCGGGGCGGGAATTTCATCATCGCGAAAAAATAAACCATAGGCCGCGCCCGTTAATCCATTCAAATCATAAACTTCCGGGTGAGAGCCCAGTAAGGCATAGGCTTCGGGACTGCCGCCGGCATAAATAAAGGCACGCGTCCAGGGGAGTGCGCCCTCAATCAAATTTGGCCGGAGTGAACGCACCGGACCGAGTCGTTTGGAGAGGTTCTGCACATCGAAGAGCGTGATGAAACGGGTGATACCGCCCTCGACGAGCCATTCTTGAACCATTAACGCATCGCTCAAACCAGTTTGATGAGGCCGCGCGGTTTCGTGATTTTCGATACTCACCGCCATCACGATAACATTGCGCTTGGTCATCGCTGTCATAACGGCGAAGATGCCTATCACAATCACGGCCGCAGCGGCCAACAAAGAGAGAAAGCGGTGTGTTTTCATTATTTGCCTTTTTCTTTCTTAGCGGGGGCTTCGGCTTTTGCTTCCGCTCCACCTTCGGCTGCAGCAGCGCCTTCAGCACCTTCCGCAGCGGCTTCGCCTTCAGCACCTTCCGCAGCGGCTTCGCCTTCGGCCGGTTTCTCTTCGACTTCTTCGGCGCGAGGCGCGTGAGCATTGACCACCTGTTGTTCAGGTTCTTCCAAAATCTCCACTCCTTTTGGCACACTCAGCTGAGAAATCACCACGTGATCGCCGAAGTTTTCGAGTGTTGAGACATTCACTTCAATCTGGTGCGGCAAATTTCCGGGCAAGCAGCGCACGGTGACGTGATCGATGACGTTTAAGATCATGCCGCCTAAGTTCTTCACGACTGGTGGTTCACCCACAATGTGGAGCGGAACTTTGGCTTCGATTTCCTTCTTCATGTCGACTGCGTAAAAATCGACGTGCAGAATATTATCGGTCGTTGAATCAAAATCGAGGCTATGGAACAGAACCGGCACTGCTTTGCCATCGACTGCCAGCGATACAACGGTATTCTCGCCGGCCTTCACAAAGGTCTTCATTAATTCTTTATGATTTCCCTGGAGCGGAGTGGATTTGACGTTGTTGCCGTACAACACACACGGAACCAGTCCGGCCCTACGCAATTGCGTGGCGGTTTGCTGAGGATCGCGAGCCTGTACAGAAAGAGAAACGCTGTCCATGGGAAAGCTTGGAAACGTTACGCGATACGGACGCAGGCGGCAACTGGTTCCCCTGAAAAATTCCCTCACCCCTAATAATTCCCCCTCTTCCAGTGAGAGAGGGGGAGAGGGGGAGAGGGAATTTTTGCAATGTTTGATTGGTTTAAGGATTCATTCCCCATTTGGCAAAGTAACGAAAGGCACTATGAATATGGGCTCGCCCAAATCGGGTGAATAAGAGCGTTCCCAGCCCCCCTTCGCTTAAACGGCGCTTCCGGTCATTTCCCGAAACAGTCGGATCGTAGACCACACGGTATCCCGCCAATCGCACGCGTCTACAAAGATCAGCATCTTCAAAAAACAAAAAGAAACGTTCATCGAACCCCCGCAGATCCATGAATAAGGAGCGTGGCAACATGTAACAGCCGCAGGCGACCCATTCGACGTCTCGTACCTGCTTCGGATCAGCGTCCAGATTTAAGTAGCGGCGAAGCCGTTTCGGAAACCAGCGTCCCAGCGCTGTTCGCTTGGTAATCAAATCAATAGGGCGCGGATATCGTCGAGCGACAAATCTGAGACTCCCGTCAGGATGACGCAATTGCGGTGCAACCAAACCGATAGAAGGATCTGATTCCAGCCTCGCGACGAATCGTTCGATTCCGTCCGAAGGTAGGATTTTCACGGGATTATTGACAAGAACATAGCGTCCGCGAGCGTAGCGCATACCAGTGTTATAACCGTGACCGTAGCCGTGATTGCCTACGGTCTCGACAATCCTCACGTTGGGAACTCCGCGGAGCGTATTATCGAGGAGCCCCAGCGAGTCATCTTCGGAGTGATTTTCAATCACAATAATTTCCAGTTGGTCCGCAATGGTCTGCGCCCGCAGCGCCGCCACGCACCGCAATGTATCGCGCGCGGCGTTGGTGTTGAGAATTACAGCTGTAACAATAGGAGTATTAAGTATCATGTATTACGTATTAAGTATGGATTCAATATACGTAATACCTAATACTTAATACATAATACTTCCGTGAAGAATCCGCAGTTAGACCATCTTCGGAAGGCAGTCGCAACCGCTCCTGGCAAGCCCGGCATCTACCGCTGGCTCGATCCGAAAGGGGAAGTCCTTTATGTGGGTAAAGCGCTCAATATTCGCAGCCGCTTACGCAGTTACGTGGGGCCCAAAGGAACATCACAAGGTCCATGGAAAGAATCACTGATGAAAAAAGCCGCGGCCGTGGAGTGGACGGTGACACGCAATGAGCTCGAAGCACTCATTTTAGAAACAAATCTGATCAAAGAACTCCGACCGAAGTACAACGTGATGATGAAAGACGGGAAAAATTACGTCTACGTTCGCATTTCGATCCGTGATGAGTTTCCCAGCGTCAGTATCGTGCGCCAACTGGAGGAAGACGGCGCCGAGTACTTTGGTCCGTACCTGCAAAAATGGCAGATTGAACGTCTGCTCGATTTTTTACACGAAGTGTTTCCCTTCAAAGCCAGTCTGCGAGTCTTGCAGGCATTAAATGCACGTGCGCGTGACGGCAAATCGCTCGATGAACCGCTCACCAAGAGCGAATCCTGGGAAATTCAGATCGGCAAACACTGCGCACTCGGTACTGGCGCGTACACGCACGAGCAGTATCGCGAAGCGATTGAGGCCATCATGCGTTTCCTGCGCGGCGATCGCGCCGAGGCGAAAGCGGCGCTTCGCGAAGCCATGGCGCAGGCGGCCG
>DATDTQ010000042.1:0-3461 GCA_035290765.1 Candidatus Peribacteraceae bacterium | reverse complement strand
CTGAATGTATCGGATAGTCGGGGCATAATATTTGCACCATACCTCAACATTTTTATCTGAATCTGGAATTATTTTATTGCGTTCCTTGCTACGTTTTAACTTCACTCCCTCTTCTTCGTGCATACCGAGAAATTCACCAGTGACCATATTTTGGTCCACTTTCCCAACAAATTTATATCCGGGGATACCATAAGACCAAAATTCAATCTTTCCTGTTTGAGGGTCGAAATTCACGTCTCGTATTATGTAGGTTGGCTCACGGCTATCGGCGCACTGTCCCCCAATATCGTGATGGGTTCCAAACACACGTTCCCTGTATTTCCAAAGGCTGAGTATGTGACCATAACAATGCCCAGTTGGAGTTGACCAAATTCTGGAAAATCCTCCTAGCGGGGCCATATTCTGTTCAACGGGCGCTGTTGGTTTTTTTGTAGGCACTACTTGCTTGAGCGCTATGGCTTTCGGCGATATGCGCTTGGGCGCGGCTTTCCACGCATCAATTATTTTTTTAAGCGCGGAAAGATTCTCTACGGGATCAAGTTTTTCATTCTCGGATCCAGGGTCTGTTCCAACACTATAAAGATGCAGCTTGGGTTCGCCTTTGCTCTCCTCTTCCCACGAACCCAGTTCCATTGAAATATAAACAGGTGGTGACTGTCTCTCGGCATCTACGACGGGGCGAACGTAAACAGCGAGCGGGGTGAAGCTGCAATGATGGAAGTATGAAGGGTATATCATCCATTGGAACGGCCAGCCCGCAGTGCGCTCAAGCCATTTGTCGAAGCGTTCAGATGGTAAGGCTGGGTCGAAGCGATGCACATCAAGGCCTGCTGCGAAATGTGCAATATCAGCCCCTTTTCTTGCCCTTAGCCTGTCAATGGAGGAGTTTGATGGTCGAATAGGCACCGTCTTTGCTTTTGCTTCCCCTAATACTTTCTCCAGGTCAGCTAGTTGCTCCAAGCCACCATGCGCACAGAAGTCATTTACTTCGCTGCCTTCATACATCAAATACACCTTGGCATCTTGATCAATGATAAATCTTAACTCTGTACTGGGGCAGCGGTCTTTCTGGGTGTTGACTTCAACTAATAATGAAACGCAATGTTCTTCGTTGTCATCATTGTTGCTGTCATATGAGGCGCATTCTCCTCCAGTCCATTCAAGTGGCGCGTTGCCTGTGACTGATTTGAGCCACTTTTCAAGCGGGATTTCCGGAAGGCCGTGTAGAGGCACATTGATTATTCCGGGCTGAATTTTATTGGCCGGGTAAAATTTTAGAAACTCAATGAGTTTTTCTTTATTTTTAACATTAACAATAGAAGACAGGCTGTGTTTTTTCGACAGACTAGCTTTGCTTTCATCCGTCGCGGTTGCTTCAGATAGGGTTCCCAACATACTCAACAGAATCACAACACAACCGACAATCGTTTTCATGTCGCCCCTTTTTTAAGAATTGCGAAGTACTACTCGAGACGGCAGGCGATCATGTAGTTCACATCCGTATTATTTCCCAGCGAATACTCTTGGCTGAGCGGGTTGTACGTCATGCCAGTCAGGTCGGACAGGTTCAAACCGGCGTTGCGGCAGGATTGAGCCAGTTCGGAGGGTTTGATGAACTTGGCGTAGTCATGCGTTCCGCGCGGCAGCAGATGCAGCACGTATTCGGCGCCGATCACTGCAAACACATAGGATTTCAGGTTGCGGTTGAGCGTGGAGAAGAACACCCATCCGCCCGGCTTGGCCAGTTTCGCACAGGCGTTGATCGCGCTTTGCGGATTGGGGACGTGCTCGAGCATTTCCATGCAGGTAACGATGTCATAGCTTGCGGGGCGCTCTGCGGCGAACTCTTCTGCGGCGATCTTGAGGTATTCGACCTGTTTGCCGCTTTCCAGCAGGTGCAGTTTGGCGACTTGCAGCGGTTTGTCCCCGAGGTCGATGCCGGTGACCGTCGCGCCCAGCCCGGCCATGCCTTCGGAGAGGATGCCGCCGCCGCAGCCGACATCCAGCACGGTTTTGCCGTTCAGTCCGGCGAGGCGGTCGATGTAGCCCAGGCGCAGCGGGTTGATGTCGTGCAGCGGCTTGAATTCGCTGTTCGGGTCCCACCATTTGTGGGCCAGCTGCGAGAATTTTTCCAGTTCGATGGGGTCAACGTTGGTCATGGCGATCTTATTTCATTTGGTTAACTGCATTGTCCACGAAAGACACGAAAAGCACGAAATTAAAAACAGTCAAAGAAATAACCGAAGCATTGTGATTGGCTGATAACCCGGCGCTGGTAAGCATTTGCCAAGTCAAAGATTTATAGGTTTATTTCTTTTTCCGTGACTTCCGTGTTTTTCGTGGACTGTGGTTTTTTCATTCAGACATGCGGGCGACTCTACCAAAACTTGATGCTTTAGCCAAATATATCGAACCATCAAGCGGGTGGCTCAGGGTGGTGCCGCTGTGCTAAAATATACGCTTCGAAATTGCTTCAATCGCCTTGGGTCTGAGTATATTCATGGAACAACAATTCGCCAAAGAAACACTCCCCGTCAGCCTCGAAGAAGAAATGCGCAAGTCCTATCTGGACTATGCGATGAGCGTGATTATCGGGCGCGCGCTGCCGGATGTGCGCGACGGACTGAAGCCGGTGCACCGCCGCGTGCTGTTCGCGATGCACGAGTTGTCCAACGACTGGAACAAGGCCTACAAGAAATCGGCGCGTATCGTCGGCGACGTGATCGGTAAGTACCATCCGCACGGCGACACGGCGGTCTATGACACCATCGTGCGCATGGCGCAGGATTTTTCGCTGCGCTATCCGCTGGTGGACGGGCAGGGTAACTTCGGATCGGTGGACGGCGATAACGCGGCGGCGATGCGTTACACCGAAATCCGCATGGCGAAGATCGCCCACGAATTGCTCGCCGACCTGGACAAGGAAACCGTCGATTTTGGGCCGAATTACGACGGCTCCGAGCACGAGCCGCTGGTGTTCCCGTCGCGTTTCCCCAACCTGCTGGTGAACGGTTCTTCCGGTATCGCGGTGGGCATGGCGACCAATATCCCGCCGCATAACCTGAATGAGGTGGTGGATGCGTGTCTCGCGCTGCTAAAGAATCCCGACCTGGATATCGAGCAGCTGATCGAATACGTGCCCGCGCCGGATTTTCCGACCGCCGGTTTCATCTATGGACTGGCGGGCGTGAAGGAAGGCTATCGCACCGGCCGCGGCCGCGTGGTGATGCGCGGGCGCACCCATTTCGAGGACATCGGCAAGGGCGAGCGCCAGGCCATTATCATCGACGAGTTGCCCTACCAGGTGAACAAGGCCAACCTGCTGATCAAGATCGGCGAGCTGGTGCGCGAGAAACGCCTCGAAGGCATCTCCGAAATCCGCGACGAATCGGACAAGTCCGGGATGCGCGCGGTGATCGAACTGAAGCGCGGCGAGAACGCCGACGTGATCCTCAACAAGC
>DATDTQ010000041.1:0-9857 GCA_035290765.1 Candidatus Peribacteraceae bacterium | reverse complement strand
TTGGCGGAAAGCCAAATTGCTTTGCGCAGTTTCAGTGTCACCTGACGGTGTTCGTACCAAAGGTAGCGTCGCTTCCGAAGGAACATCCACATCGGCGCGCCGAGGACCATCCACCACGGAATCATGTGGACAAAGACAACGTCGTATTTGTCTCGGAGTGTCCAAATCAGCTTCCAGAACCGGAAAATTTGACCGAGCTTCGAGACTCGCTTTTCCTTGCCTAATGAATGGACAGTAACTTTCCCCGCAAGCAGGTGCACTCCTTCTCGCTGGGCAATCACGTGGACGTGGTCGCAGTGTTTGGCGAACTCTTCGACCCAGCGGTGGAAGAAACCGAGGACCGGATCATTGAGGTCAATTGCCTGCGTAACGATGAGAAGTCGCACGTTGCCCATGATACACTCGCCACGTGAATTTACTGATGATTGGCGGCCCGACTTCGTCCTTCGCTGCGCTCCGGACTACGCCGGGCAGGCGATCTATGTTATTCCTGACTCACCCATGAATTTATTAATGATAGGTGGAGATCGGGCGATTCTCCGCGGTATGACGGGGCCTTACTGGCACACGCTCCGCTACTTGCGGAAGGAGTGGGACCGGATCGATGTCATCGTTCCAAAGGCACCGCGTGCCGGTTCACAGCAAATTGATTTTAGTGAACCGGGTGGTGAGGTGTGGTTTCACCCCAACCCGCGCGGCCTTTGGTCACAGATCGGTTGGATAAAAAAACAGGGCGACAAACTTTTGCGCGAGCGACAGTACGATCTGATGACTGTCCATCTCTACGCTCCTTTTTATGCATCGAAGGGTGCACTGCGCATGAGTCGTGGCAATGTTCCCATGCTACTCGAGTTGCATGGCTTACCTGGTGTTCCAAAAGCAGTTGGTTTGACTGATCGGATTGGTGCCTATTTATCACGAACAGCAATTCCGCAGGCGGCGGCGAAAGCAAAAGCGATTCGCGTCGTGAACAGTCGTCTGAAAGGAGTTCTTTCCGACATGAGGATTCCACTCAATAAAATTCATATTGTGCCGGCCATTTATTTGGACCAGTCAGAGTATGAAGCGCCGTTACCACTTGAGCGCCGAACAAAAGATGTCGTGTTCTGTGGTCGACTTGATCGTAATAAAGGCGTGTTGGAAGTTCTGAAAGCCGTCGCTGCAATACCAAGCCTTCGTGCCGTCATCATTGGTGATGGACCATTTCGCGCAAAGTGTGAACGCTTCATCGAGAAACATAATCTCGCTGAACGCATAACACTGACCGGTTGGTTGGCCGACCACCGTCAATTGATTGAAAAAATCCGCGCGTCGCAGATGCTCGTCATGTGCTCGAAGTATGAAGGTGGTCCGCGCGTTGTCTTCGAAGCCCTGGCCTGCGGCACGGTTCCTATCGTGACGCGCGTCGGGCTGGTTCCCGAAGTGATCAACAATGACGAAAATGGGGTCTTTACAACAGGCGATGTAGCTGATCTACAAGCCAAAATCTCTGCTCTCGGGCAGGATCAGGCCCGCTGGCGCCGCTTAAGCGCCGCGGGACCGGGTTCGGTGTTTCCCCGGTTTGACCGGCAAAATACCCTTCGGGGATACGCCAATTTTCTGCAGCAAATAGCGAAAACCTCCTGAATTTCCCTTGACCCTCCTTATAGCACCCTTAGAATGATTCTTGTTCTTCGCCCAAACGCGCGCAGAGCTACGTTTTTGGGCGCCGAGCGTCCTGTGATCATTCACATTATCGCAGAGTAGAGAAGCTTGAGATAAGTATTAAGTATCTAGTATCACGTATTATGTATGACTTTCATACGTAATACTTAATACATAATACCTAATACTCTCTCGTTTATTCTAAAAGTAACTATAAGAGTCATTCAGATTCTTTTCGAAGAGTTTGATCCTGGCTCAGAGTGAACGCTAGCGGTGCGCCTAACACATGCAAGTCGAGTGGGTTTAGACCCACGGCGAACGGCTGAGTAACACGTTGGAACCTGCCCCGAACTCAGGGATAACCCGCCGAAAGGCGGAGTAATACCGGATAGTCCCGGCTTCTCTTTGACCTTATTATCCTGGAAATTTTTGACCATTTGAGCAAAATTCCAAGCACTAAATTCTAAATTCCAATTGGTGCTTGGTGCTTAGAATTTAGAATTTTTCCCTCGGGCTAGTGAGGCTAAAGAGAAGTCGGGTAAAACTTTTGTGGTTCGGGAGGGGCCTGCGGCCTATCAGCTTGTTGGTAAGGTAACGGCTTACCAAGGCTATGACGGGTAGCTGGTCTGAGAGGACGACCAGCCAGAATGGGACTGAGACACGGCCCATACTCCTACGGGAGGCAGCAGTGAGGAATCTTCCACAATGGGCGAAAGCCTGATGGAGCGACACCGCGTGAAGGATGAAGCCCTTTCCGGGCGTAAACTTCTGTTCTGAGGGAAGAAATTTTTGACGGTACCTCAGGAGAAAGCACCGGCTAATCCCGTGCCAGCAGCCGCGGTAAGACGGGAGGTGCAAGCGTTACTCGGAATTACTGGGCGTAAAGCGTCCGCAGCCGATCTTCTAAGTCTGGTGTTAAAATGCGGAGCTCAACTCCGTACCGTGCCGGAAACTGGAAGAATTGAGTCATACAGAGGCAACTGGAATTACGTGTGTAGGGGTAAAATCCGTTGATCCACGTAGGAACGCCAAAAGCGAAAGCAGGTTGCTGGGTATGTACTGACGGTCAGGGACGAAAGCGTGGGGAGCGAACGGGATTAGATACCCCGGTAGTCCACGCCCTAAACGATGTGTGCTCGGTGTTGGGGATTTCAATTGTTCCCAGTGCCTTAGCTAACGCGGTAAGCACACCGCCTGAGTAGTACGGCCGCAAGGCTAAAACTTAAAGGAATAGACGGGGACCCACACAAGCGGTGGAGCATGGGGTTTAATTCGATGATAAGCGGAGCACCTCACCCAGGCTTGACATCTCGGGAATCTGGCCGAAAGGTCGGAGTGCCGCAAGGAACCCGATGACAGGTGATGCACGGTCGTCGTCAGCTCGTGCCTTGAGGTGTACTGTTAAGTCAGCAAACGAGCGCAACCCTCATCCTATGTTGCTTTTTCATAGGAGACTGCCGCCTCCAAGGCGGAGGAAGGTGGGGATGACGTCAGATCTGCGTGTCCTTTATGCCTGGGGCGACACCCGTGCTACAATGGCCGATACAAAGGGCAGCAAAGCCGCGAGGTTAAGCAAATCCCAAAAACTCGGTCTAAGTTCGGATTGAAGTCTGCAACTCGACTTCATGAAGCTGGAATCGCTAGTAACCGTGAATCAGCCACGTCACGGTGAATATGTTCCTGGGTCTTGTACTCACCGCCCGTCAACTCATGAAAGGCAGGGGCACCTGAAGGACCATTACTCTTCGGAGGTGGTACCACGGTGAAACTGCTGATTGGGAGTAAGTCGTAACAAGGTATCCGTAGGAGAACCTGCGGATGGAACACTTCCTTACCAGGGAATAGTCGAAAGACTTTCACTAGTACCGTGCTCTGGCGTAGCACTTGCCCGGCGAAGCTCGCAAGAGCGTAGTCAGGCCAGCCCGGCGAAGCTCGCAAGAACGTAGTCAGGCCAGCCCGGCGAAGCTCGCAAGAGCGTAGTCAGGCCAGCCCGGCGAAGTTCGCAAGAGCGAAGTCGGGAAGCCAACACGGACAATTAAATTGACCAGGAGCTATCCGATGCATCGTTGATGCACGGCCTGGTAGCTTCTCTACTCTGCAATACTGTGAACCGCTTCCTTGCCCCGCACCGGAGCGATTTATCCGCCGAAGCCTTCGGCGAAGGCGGAAGCGACTGGTATGGGGTCTACTCTGCGATGGTATGAGTTAAGCGTGCTCAAAAAAATTCCGCGCGAGCGTCCGTAATCTTGTTGGAAAGAATCTACGATGAGGAAAAAGAGAGGTATATGCGTAAAATGAAATACGTGACGCAAAAGCTTGCGGGGGTTTTTCAGTCCAAATTTCGTGCAGCATCTTTATAACCGGTAGGCGTGCCCCGCCCATCCAACTAGCCGCATGAAACATCATTGCTTGCTGAGAAGCTTGTCTCTCCGTGAAAGGGTTAAAACAACCCATATTTTGTAACTCGTAGAGAGGAGTCTCTAAGACTGTTGCTCGTGTGTTTAAAAATGGCATATCAAGCCAACCATTAAAATACTGAATACGTTTGGGTGGTGGATCAAATAAGTGCTTATGTACAGGCGAGAGCACCATTATTCCAGCACCAAAAAACCTAGGCTCTTGTGTCCCGACCGCAAAATGGATATTTGGGTAGTAATATGCCATAGCTTCTGCAAACAAGGCTTTATTGCTTCGAAAGCGCGGTGGCATCTCCAGCGGTGCACCGAGCAAGTGAGCCGGCACCATTTCAAACAAGTTTGGACACATTGGATTAATGAGCACATCACCATCAACGTACAAAATCCGTTCGTACTGTGATAACAACCGACCTAATTGAAATTTCTCCAGTATAGGATGCCTCTCTGTTTGTTCCGTCAGGATTACAAAGGAGGCATTTGTTTTATCGGCATACTCACGCATCAGTTTATGAGTGAACGTCCAAAATTTGTTAGAGCCAATAGCGATGGTCACAACTGCGCACTTTGTCATTTGCTGAAGCTACTCACGGATGCATCATACTCTATATATAGCTTTGTACTTTTTTGGCTTATATTAGCCAAAAATAGAGAGAACGCAGTACGCCTTGCGAGGCAGTAACCTCAGGCATAGCGTATCACCCTATGGAGCGTCCCGAGTCTCCCCCGTCAGAAACGAATGGGTTGAGCCGGCGCGATTTTCTGGGTGGTGCTGTTGCACTCGGTGTTGGATTAGCAACGAGCAACGTGGAAGCGGCTTGGCGCTTACGGAGACGCCGCCTACTTAATTTTCCTTCACAGCATGAACAGACTGTCTGCGAAAAATTTGATGCAAACGAATGGGTGAAATCATTTCCGGAAAAAGAGATCCCTGGCATTGGAAATATCAGAAAAGTAACAAATGAATGTGCTCGCCGCGTCCTTGTTGCCATTAGACAGATCCACTATTCCTGGCTCGATGGCGACAATCAAAACTGGCCGCTTCTTGAGCAATGCCAAGATGAAGCAAAAAGAGCGATTGAGTCGCTCCGTTCTAATGCCAGAATGAAATTACAGGGACTCTATTCTGAAGGGATGTACGATGGAGAGACCGATAGCAATTTCTTGGCGCGCTCGGCAATACCGGCATTGAAAGATAAACAGGATAAACGCTATGTAGCCCGCTGGGGTGCTGACCGCGCGCTGCATCAGACGCTCAAATTACCGCTGTTTGGCTCAGAGTCCGAGGCATTGAGCGTAAAAGCCACACAGGTGATGGAAGCGGAACGATCTGCTCGTAACATGCTGGCAGTTGAACAAATGAAAGCGAACCGCTCAATCAGTCCAATTCATTGGCATGTGATGAAAAAGGAACTAGACAATTTACGCAGTGAAGTCTCGTATTTGTCAGAAAAAGTCACAAAACACGTTTTTGAACCGCGCGAAAATTATTTCATTGAAAAAGTATTGGCGAAGAGTAGAAACCGGGTCAATTACATATTATTCGGTGGCGCACATTGGTGGGATAACAATCTGGAGGATTACAATAAAAAAAATCCAAACGATGTAGTTTCACTTGTCGAATTAACACCGGACAGTTATTTGAAGTGGGAAACAACTCTCCCAATCCCACCGCAACCAAAGCACGGTGAAGAGGATGAAGACGGAGCCTATGCTTGGCAACCAGTCCCCCGTCTTGTGGCCTAAGGCCAGCAGGATAGGATCAGAAGAAAGGCAACCTGTATGTTTCACAAACGCACAGAAATGGGTACAGTGCCTCCATGGAAGCCGTCCGTTATTCCTACGAAAATCTGAAACGCGACTGCGCGGACATCGCCGCGCGCCTCCGGCAGCGCGGCGAGAACTACGCCGGAATCGTCGCCATTGCCGGCGGCGGTTTGCTGCCCGCGTATATGTTGAGCAAGCTTCTCAATATTAAGGCAATCCGCTGTCTTTGTTTGTCGTCGTATAGAGATATAGATAACGCTCAAGGTAAACTTCAACACTTTGACACTGCAACTGTCATACTCCCCAACAATGATGAACGTTGGTTGATCGTCGACGACATCGCCGAAACGTTCACGACGCTGGATTACGTTTGCAAACTGTATCCGAAGAATACGACGGCCACGTTGCTGGTGAAGAATGACAAGCGCGAGCCGGATGTCTTCGCGCGTCACGTGCCAATCGGAGTCTGGGTGGATTTCGCCTGGGAAGTGGATATGAAAGCGGCGCGCCAGACAGCCGGGACGTTCGATCCGACTGCCAAGTAATGGCGCAGACCAACGCCGATGTCGCCGTGATTGTACCCACGTATAATCGTAGTGCTATTTTGACTGAGACGCTCGACAGCGTGGCGGCGCAGACGTGGCCGCCCGCTTATCTCATTGTCGTCGACGACGGTTCGACGGATGAGACGCAGGTCGTACTAGAAAAGTGGCAGACGCGGCCGCTTCCCTTCCCCGTAAAGATCATACGGCAGGAAAACCAGGGCGCAGGGATCGCCCGGAATGCCGGTTTACACGCTGCGCCGCCTGTCAGGTACGTGGCATTTCTCGATTCGGATGACCTCTGGCCGCCGGATTTTCTGGAGCGAACCGTAACACTTCTCGAGTCGAACCAGGACGCTGTGGCCGCAGTGTGTAAAGCGGAATATGTTTATCAACGAACGTTCCGGCAGGAAGCACGGCGACAGTTGCGGCTCCTTTTGACTCGTTGTGGTGTAAAACGTCTTCTGGAGCCGTGGTTACGGAAGCGCCTCCACCGCAGCCATGAGTACCTGCCCTGCAATCCGCTCGCCTGGTTTTTTCGAAACGCAGTCGGCGTGAATAGCTGCACTTTAGTGAGACGTGCTGATGCGTTGGTTATGGGTGGCTTTGACGAATCGTTTCTAAGCAATGAGGATGCCCCGTTCTATCTTTCCTTGAGTCTATGCGGACGATGGATATTCTCTCCGGGACAGCCGGTGGTTATCCGAACGGATGTCGGACGAAGACCGGACGTCGAAACAAATCTATCCGAAAAGTATGATGACGGTGGCCGGCAATGGGCTCAGGCGTTTGAAAATTTTCTGGCTCACCATGACGTCTCATCACATATAACGGTAAAAGATGTAAATCGAGCCATGAGCCGCAAGTGGAACATAGCCGGCAATCAGCTGCGAAATCATCGACACGGCAACGAGGCCGCCGCCTGCTATCGGAAAGCGTTTTCGTATAACCCAAAAAACATCGCTGTAAGATGGAATCTGCTTATAAACCGCTTATGAGTGAAGGCTTAGGACGATCGGTCCTAGCCCGCTTTTCGCGTATGGAACGATACGTTTGGGGCCAAGTCCAGGGACGAATCGATTTGTAGAGCAATAATGCAAGAAAGTCGCGGTATCCGACATTCAGGATAAATCGATGTCGTCTGCAGAATTCATATAGCCCGAAGAAAAACGGCCGAACCGGCTTGTGGTCTTGCCAAGGAGTCTTACGTAAAAAGGCGTCAAATTCCTCTTGGTAATAGCCGCTGTGCTCGCTTGACCATGGTTTTAAATCAGTAAAGTGAATGATCGCTGCCTGGTCAGACATCGGCAAATATTGGGAATAATTCCACGATTGGTCCAATACTTGGCATTCACCCTGCAAGACGATATTTAAAATATCCTGGTCGGGATATCGGACTTGCGCTCTTTGCTCGTCCAACAACCGGATGACTCGTTGCGCCAACTTTTCCCGGCGCCAGCGATCAAGATTGAAAACAATCAGACCGCTGTTAAAGTAGCGTGAATCGGGTTTTGTGATGAGTTCCTGTAAATAAGGCATGTCTGCCACCGTTGCCAAAATAGGGTCCTGGATGACCAGGGCAGCTTTGCCATCAAATGGTTTGATCCAGAGAGGAGCGATAGATCGCCGTGCCATCATATCGCTATCCATATAGATTACTCTTTCTAACGACGCTGGCAGAACTGAAGGCAGGAGTAATCGGTGATAAAATTCCGAACCGCGGAAAAACCTGGTTCGGTTCCCAGCAGTGAGTCCTTCGTCAATACCACTACGCTTCAACAAATTGTGGCTGACGAGAATGGAATCTAATAAAATCCTCTGCGCTTGCGCCAATGATTCCAATCTGGAAAGAGCCTCGGGGCTCAATGATGAATATAAGAGATGAACAACAAGATGGTAATCCGGCTCCAGATGTTCCCCGATAGACTGCAGTAAAACGGCCAAGCCGCAGATGTATTGATCGTTGCAAGCGACGGCGATGTGAATCTTTTCAGTTGGTGAAGAACTCATGTTGGTTGGGTGGCTAAACGCTCCAGTAATATTTTTTGCAAAGACTCGGCAGCATTATCATAAAATAAGCTAGCTAAAAAACCCAATACATACATGCGCCGCGCCTCGGCTCGCGGAATGCCGCGCGCGGCGAAGTAGAAGAGATCTTCCGGCGTCACGCGCGACACGGTCGCGCTGTGACTGGCCTTCACATCGTTCGTTTTAATCTCCAAGCCCGGAATCGCATCAATCTTTGCGGTTGGGTCGAGCATCAAAACGTCCTCTGTGAGGTACGCATCGGTGCCTGTGCCTTTGGTGCCGATTTCAATCATGCCATCACAACGCACATGTGCTTTATCCTGGGCCACACCTTTCATTGTTATTTCGCCGCCGCCATCGCGGCCGGCGTAGATGTTCCGCACGCGGAGGTCATATTTGTCATTGCCACGCGCATAAAATGCCCAGTCGACTGTGCTTTCCGCATTCGCGCCTGTCAGCTCTGTCTGAAGATCCTGAGATACATTTCCTCCACCGAAGGTGGCATTTTGCCAATGCAAGCGCGCTCCGTCAGCCAGACGAGCGCGCTGGATGATGTGGACATCGGTACCAGCCTCTGCTTGAAGGAGAAGGCACGATAATGATGCGCGCGGTTCTAGAAAAACTTCAAGAGCGCAGTACGAAACATTTTTTTGTAGTTTAATCTGTACAGCTGCGCTAGCGTCTTCTGAAATGATAATTGTCAGATGCAGATTCTCTGATACATCTATCACGACTTGATCACCTGTTGGATGAATTGTTTTTCTTGCAACGCTTGCTGGAGGTTCAACTAACGATTTCACAGATAAATGCTACGTTTATTGCATCTAGAAGCCAAAAAGAAACTTGCCGATGGTTAAATGACTGATAGGTTAATTTAGTATATAATATCAATATGAAAGCCGATCGGTTTCAGCCACCACCTCAAGATCATGAAAACTTATCCGATGAGCAAGCTCAACACTTAATTCATGAAAATGAGCGCCTCCGAACTATTGCTGAAGCACAAGCCAATTCGAAAGATTTAGCCGTCCATGCTGCTAACCTTTTTGGTAAAAATGAAATCACTGTCCAATCAGATGAAGACGCCATAGCAGCACTCGAAAACATAATCGATATTAAGAGTAAGTCACCGCGTGAAATCGAGGCGCGTCGTCAAAGAACTGAAAGAATAAAGGAGAAGAAACCTACCTATTGGCATCAATAACTCTCCGAATGAGCGACATGTGCGTGCAGAAATAGCTAAAGTTTGCGAGGTGGCGCGCCACGGGGGTGAAAGGGCAGGCGGAGGGGCTCTTGGCGCGCCGGCGTTTTGGCGCCACCTTTGTCGCCCGGACAAAGGTGGCAAATAATTAACCTACAGAACCCTCCATTTCCAGTTCAATCAGTCGGTTCATCTCTACCGCATACTCAAGCGGAAGAAGCCGCACAATCGGCTCAATGAATCCGTTCACGATCATCGCGC
>DATDTQ010000040.1:0-12610 GCA_035290765.1 Candidatus Peribacteraceae bacterium | reverse complement strand
ATATCGCGTGGATATTGATCCGTCGGTCTTACCGCGGATTATCCCTCACGTGACCCCGAAGGCAGTCCGCGTTCCAGTTGCCCTCGAGCGCGCCTTACAAGGGCGTGTTACGCCCCGTAAACTGCAGAATGACCGCATGTTCCTCGTGGATGACATGCCTCTCTCTGATGAAGCAGGTTCGCTCATCGCAATGCAACTGCAGAGCTACAAATGGTTTTTGACCGAAGGTATTAAGGAATTGCTCCAAGAAATCAGTCCGATTACGGACTTCTCCGGCAAGAAGATGGAGTTGCGAATCTTGGGTCATACATTCGATCCCCCCAAGTATCCGCCGGAAGTTTGCCGCCGCCGTAATTTAAGTTACGAGGCGGTTATGAAGGGATATGTGCAGTTACTGAATAAAGAGACGGGTGAAATCAAAGAGCAAGATGTCTTTTTAGGCGCCTTGCCGCTGATGACAGACCACGGCACCTTTATCGTCGACGGTATCGAGCGTGTGGTCGTGCACCAATTGGTGCGCAGTCCGGGTGTCTTCTTCTCCAAGATGCCGGCGCACTTGCGCTACCACGCCGCTAAAATAATCCCCAAGCGTGGCGTCTGGTTGGAAGTTGAAACCGATCGTCGCGGTGTCATCACCGCGAAGATCGACCGCAAGCGCAAAATCCCCATCACGCAACTCTTGCGTGTTTTTGGGTATGAGACTGACAGTCAAATTTTAGATGCGTTCAAAGGTTTGACCGGTGAAAAAGATTTCATTCTCACGACGCTGGAAAAGGACCCGATTCGGACGCTGGAAGATGCGTATCAAGCCATCTACCGCCGTATCCGCCCCGGTGATCTGGCCACACCGGAAAATGCCAAGCAACTGATCGATTCGCTCTTCTTCGATTTTAAGAAGTACGACATGGGTAGCATCGCGCGCTACAAACTCAATCGGCGCTTCAATCTGAAGCTGCCGAACGATGAAGAACACCGGGTGTTTCAGGTCAGCGACTTCCTCGGTATCCTGCAAGAATTGATCCGCCTCAATAACGGCGAGGGGGTGGCAGATGACATCGACCACCTCAGCAACCGCCGCGTCCGCAGCGTGGGTGAGTTGGTTCAGAACAAATACCGCGTCGGTTTGGTGCGCACCGAGCGCATCATCAAAGACCGTATGACGGTGATGGACATGGAAACCGTCACACCGACCCAGCTGATCAACTGCCGCCCGATTACAGCCGCCATGCGCGAATTCTTCGCTTCATCGCAGCTGTCCCAATTCATGGATCAAACCAATCCCTTGGCGGAATTGGCTCATAAGCGTCGTCTCTCGGCCATGGGTCCGGGCGGTCTTTCGCGGGAACGCGCGAGCTTCGACGTTCGTGACGTGCACCCGAGTCACTACGGACGCATTTGCCCGGTTGCTACGCCAGAAGGACCGAACATCGGCTTGGTGGTGCACTTGGCGGCCTTCGCGCGTGTGAATGAATATGGCTTCCTGGAAACGCCATACATCGAAGTCGCGCACACGGTCGGACTCGATCCTGATAAGTTGCACGGCCGCATGATTGGCGAAACCATCAAAGATGGACGCAAAATCATCATCAAGGAAGGCGAAGTCGTCGATACCAAAGAACTCGCCCGCAAAATAATTTCTGAACGCAAGAAAGCGAAGCTCAATGATGTGCAGGTCCGGGCGTACCTAACAGGTAAGGTTGCCTTCGTTGATGCCGAACAAGAGCGCCGGCAAACCATTGCCCAGGCGCAATCAACCTACTCTGAGCACCGCGAATTTGATTCTTCCCGTGTGTCCGCTCGTAAAGCAGGGGAGCCGGTCTTCGTACATGAACGCGATATCACGCACGTGGATGTATCACCCAAACAGATCCTTTCCGAAACAACGTCGCTCATTCCCTTCTTGGAACACGACGACAACACTCGTGCTTCGATGGGCACGAACATGCAACGGCAGGCTGTCCCCTTGCTTAAGCCATCGACTCCGCTCGTCGGCACAGGCATGGAATCCCTGGCGGCCGCGGCTTCCAATCAGGCGCTGCTGGCCGAAGAAGATGGTGAAGTCACCAACGCGGACGCAAATGAGATTTCCGTCGTGTACAAATCGGGACGTAAAGCGAACTATACATTGACTACGTTCACACGAACGAACCAAGGCACATGTTTTCACATGCGACCGCGCGTTCGCCGTGGCGACAAAGTATCGCGCGGTCAGGCGCTGGCGGACGGTGCGTCTGTCGACCAAGGGGATCTGGCGCTCGGCCAAAATCTCCTTGTCGCGTATCTCTCCTGGCAGGGCTACAACTTCGAGGACGCGGTCATCATTTCCGATCGCGTCGCCAAGCGCGGTGACTACGATTCCATTCACATTGAATCCTATGTCACAGATGTGCGTGACACGAAGCTCGGACCCGAAACTGTCACACGTGATATTCCGAACGTCGGTGAAGCCAAACTGAAAGACCTCGACGCCTCGGGAGTTGTCCGAATCGGCGCCACCGTTCACGAAGGTGACATTCTCGTCGGCAAAATCACGCCGAAGGGTGAAACAGAACTGACCCCTGAAGAACGGCTTCTACAAGCTATTTTCGGCGATAAGGCGAAAGACGTAAAAGACAGTTCCCTGCGCCTCCCCGGTGGTGCGGGCGGCAAAGTCATCGATGTCCAAGTCTTCGATCGCGCCGAAGGCGACGAGCTCTCTACCGGCGTCATCAAACAGATCAAAGTCTTCGTCGCGCAGACACGTAAAGTCCGCGTCGGCGACAAGATGGCCGGTCGTCACGGAAACAAAGGCGTTATCTCCCGCATTGTTCCGCAGGAAGACATGCCGTTCCTCGCGGACGGCACGCCGATCGATGTCATTCTCAACCCGCTCGGCGTGACTTCACGTATGAACATCGGACAGGTGCTCGAAACCCACTTGGGTTGGGCCTGCCAAAGACTTGGCATCCGCATTGCCACACCGGCGCTCGAAGGTATCACTGCCGATCAAATCGCCGAATTCTTAGAAGCGTCTGGCTTGCCGCGTTCAGGCAAAGTGCAACTCTTCGACGGCCGCACGGGTGAACCGTTTGCGCACGAAACAACCGTCGGCATGGTGTACATGCTCAAACTGCTGCACTTGGTCGAAGACAAGATCCATGCCCGCAGCGTCGGACCATACTCACTCGTCACGCAGCAACCGCTCGGCGGCAAAGCCCAGCACGGCGGTCAGCGCTTCGGTGAAATGGAAGTGTGGGCACTGGAAGCGTACGGCGCGGCCTACACGCTGCAAGAAATGCTCACCATCAAATCCGATGACGTCATCGGCCGGAGCAAGGCGTATGAATCCATCGTCAAAGGCGAACCGATTCGCCGGCCATCCATCCCCGAATCATTCAACGTGCTCGTGAAAGAACTCCAAGCGCTGGGTTTGAAGGTCGACCTCCTGAAGTTTAAAGAAGAAGTCGTTCCGACAGAGCGCGCAACGTTGGAAGAGGGCGAAGTGGAGACGGTTGAACTGAAGTCACGCATTGATGCCGAGCTGGAAGCGGAGGATGCCATCGGCACCGAGCAGATTGCCGAGTTACAAGACGTCGGCACGGAAACCTCCGGTGAAGTGCGCGCGGGCATCGAGGAAGGTGCGGAAATGGACGCGACGGGTACGAGTGCCAAAGCAGAAATGGCCGAAGCGGTGTCCGAAGAAGCGATGGATGATGCGTAACCTTTTACCCTGATTACCTTGAACCTTTTTGCAACAGCTATGAGCCATTGTTACATTGCTGCGCAAGCGTCTCGTATCATGCGGATCGCTTGCGAGCAATGGAGCAATGGAACCATGTAGCAATGAATTCTTCTTTCCCATCACATATATGAAGTCCGTGAACAGTGTTACATTGTTAGGTAACGTCACGCGCGATCCGGAACTAAAGTCCACGACCGGCGGTCAATCCGTCTGCACCTTCGGTCTCGCTACGAATCGCGTTTGGAAAGATGCGAATGGCGAGAAGCAAAGCCTGCCCGAATACCATAATCTGGTGGCTTGGAGCGGATTAGCTGAATTCATCGCCCAGCACGTGAAGAAGGGGAAGCCGCTCTATGTGGAGGGTTACCTCAAGACCAGCAGCTGGGATAGTCCCGAAGGCGCCAAGATCTTCCGCACGGAAATCGTTGTGGAAAACGTGATCTTACTCGGGCCGAAGGACACGCCGGATATGCATCACGATCACCCCATGATTGATCATCCAATGGAGGAATCAGCGACGCCGGAAATGTAAAGACACGTTGAATTGAGAATTGAAAATGGAGAATTGAGAATTATTCAATTATCAATTTTCAATTAATCATTACATAGGTGCGTCGCGTGTAGATTCTGAGGAGCCTTTCTTTTGAGACAAGACCTCTCGATAATTTTTCTCCAGTTCTTCCATAAGATTCTTTTCAGCGGCCGATAATTTTAAACCGCGAGCTGCCAGATTAG
Organism: Candidatus Peribacteraceae bacterium; assembly: GCA_035290765.1. Taxonomy (GTDB): domain Bacteria; phylum Patescibacteriota; class Gracilibacteria; order Peribacterales; family Peribacteraceae; genus DATDTQ01. The sequence goes on along the minus strand of DATDTQ010000040.1, from coordinate 8,154 downwards.
AATCGATGACTAAGAATGATGCATATTTATCGGCATCATCTTTTTCCCATCCAACGGATAAGAGCCTGTCCCTTGTTTGCAAATAATCCATAGGAAGGAAAAGAAGGTTTCCTGCTGATTGTCCGCAAGAGGCGGATTGTGGCCCCAGTGACAAGTAAAGTCAACGAAACATTGATCGAATCCGCCACTGCGCGTACCCCGCCACACCCGTGGCAGCTACTAAGTACACGAGTACAACCATCATCCCAAATCGCAGCGGGGAGATCCGCAGCGATTTTTGGCGTAAGCGCGCGCGCAACTGCGCGGGGTTCAAAAGTTCTCGCAATGGATGATCACCGTGCGCTTCGGCGGCTTTGCCGAGAAGCGTACGGCGGTACGCAATGCCGCGACCAATGCGGAATGCTTTTTGGAGCAGGGGAATGGTTGTACGCGTTTGATCGTGCATCACGATCGCTTCGGGACAATAGACCAACTTGAATCCGGCAAGCACCGCGCGCCGACTCACGAGCGTGTCGCCGCCGGATTCACAATCATCCGGAAATAAACCGAGCCGATCAAAGACTGCTCGCTTCACAAATAGGTTCGCGGTGCTGGCCAGCTGGCGCTGACGAACATTTCGTTCTTGTTGCAGGAAAAGAACCGTATCGAGTTGTTGGGCGGCAGTTGGTTTATCGGGCAAATTGAAACGAATGGCGCCGGCAACAATATCCACTTTATCCCATTCTAAACATTTGATGCCTTCTTCCAGCCAACGTGGATCGGGTAAACAATCGGCATCCGTGAATGCGAGAATTTCTCCGCGCCCTTCGCCACGGCTCAGGGCAAGCGCTACTCCCGCATTGCGGGCGGTATATGCGTTCGGCCGGCTGTCTTCGCGCAGCAGACAAACGTTGGTATATTCGCTGATAAGTTTTTGATAATTATCGTTTGTGCAATTTTGCACAATGATTACTTCAAAACGATCGGCGGGATATGTCTGGCAACGCAGCGATTCTAAAAGAGACTTCAGGCCGCGGCGGTCATTGCGAACGGGAACGATAATGGAAACGAAGATAGCCATGCATCTTATTTACCGATCAGTGCGAGTGTATGACGGATAGCCGTGTTTACGAAGAGGTGAACAGTTCGGCGATAATTTACCTTTATTTGGATCTCGGGCATTGTTGCTAAAAAATTACACAGCTCCACCGATGCCATCGCTACAGGAACATCGAAGTTTTGCCACGTGTATAACTTCCCGGAATTATGCCGCGAAGGCGGAGCCGTCACAAAGCCCTCTTCTTCTCCAAAAACGTCGAGTTGACGATCCAAAAGGGCAATGGACGTGTGGATGATAACGCCTGGCGGTAATCGGAAAAATAAGTGTCTGCCTTTCCCCGTCAGTGCGCATCGAGTTTTCGGCAATATCATCAGCGGTTCCGGAGTACAGATGTAACCATGAGGACCATCTATATCCAATACGAATAAGTTTGAACATTGCCCTGTGCGAATACCGACATTCGCTAGCGGATGTTTTAAAAACCAACGACGAATGATCTTTTCGTTGGTTGTCGCCTTTTGATAAGTGCCAAAAAAAGGGTACTTTTCGATCCGCCCCTTTTTCCGCAAGTAGGTATACTCAGGCCCGAGAATCGGGAAAACACACCAGCCCTCTTTGGCATATAATAGGGCTGCTTCAAGAGCCGAAAGTGGCCTTTGCAGCGACCCGTTCTGAGAAAAAGGGGCAGCTTCCAATACCTGCATTGTAATGTGGATTTTATTTGCCTGCCAGGGCGATCACGTTGCGAATGTAGGTATTGAGAACACCTTTCACATATTTCCGGGGGTTCGCGCCAATGGTGAATTGTTTGTAGCGAGGTTCTAATCCTTGAATAAGCGCGAGCAGGGCGGGTGGCGCCGGCGCGACTGGCACCGAGAAATCTTCCCACATGTAAGAATGACCGCGACTGTGCAGCGTTGGCGGAGCGAGCGCATAGGCATGTTCAATTCCCAGCACGCACCCGATTCCCTGCCAGCCTGACACGGTATGGATGACACCCTCTCGTGGATATTGAAAATACAAATGTTTGCGGCCCGTGCTGCTGTGCACAGTGCGGGTTGGAGGTAAGGAAGGAATGTCTAAAAAAGCAGGCAGATCACAATCTGGTCGGTCAATGTCGAGCACGAAGATTCCGGATCCGGGACCGGTTTTAATCCCCACGCCGGCCTGGGGATGGTTTGTAAACCAGGACCGGATAGTTTGTTCGTTCCGCAGCGGATGTTCAAAACTGCCATAAAAGGGCGTGCGGCCGCGTTTCCTTCCGAAGTAAAAATACTCATAAGCCGGGCTTAGAATCGGCAATATTTCCCAACCTTCCCGTAAATACAGCAAGGCAGCTTCCGTCACAGAAAGCGGCTTTTGAAACGGTCCGGAAAGGGAAAACGGAGTGACCACCGCGGCTACCTTACCCCGGGGCTATCCTGCGCTCAATAAAGCCAATTTAATTGGGTTTTTTTCTTTGAAGTGCCGCCTCTGCGCGGTAGTATTTATCTACCTTATGGTTTTCCGCGCCTACCCGTCGAGTTTTCGGCCATCCTAAGCTAAAAAAGATGGCTCAGAAATTCGGCGGGTGTGCGCAAGCCACCCGCCTCATTTTTATATCCTTCGCCCGCTCAGGACGAGCGCCCGAAAGGTGTGGAGTTGAGGCGGGGCCGCCTGTCGTATTCCTGAGTTCATTCACAGCATTGGCTGATCAAATTGAAAAAAAATGCTGCAATTTCTCCGTGACAAAGCAATGTCGCGGACGCGTGTGTCTGCAATGGTGAGCACGCCTGCGTGCCGAAACGCCTTGATGATATTATCGTCATGAGCACTACGGCGTGCAGGCACGTCCTGCTCGCCCGCGCGTGACACGTGCACAGCAAAAAGAATGTTACTCATGTGCACCACATGGATGCCTCGACTTCGAAGTCCGATGAAAGACGTGGCCAGCTGCGATAAGTCTCGGTGAGCCGCTAGGCAGGCGCTACCAGCCGAGAATGTCTGAATGGGGAAACCCCACGGAAGTTATGTTCTGTGACCTAGCCCCGCTTCTGCCCTCGAAGACCATTACAAGTATGTAGTATGCAGAATGTAGTATGTTGTATAGTTTTTGATACTACATACTCAATACAACATACTAAATACTGCTCACGCAGATGTATATCTGCCACTATGGTTTTCAGGTTAGAAACGGGGTTAGGAGGCAACTTTGCGAACTGAAACATCTCAGTAGCAAAGGAAAAGAAATCAAAATAGAGATTCCCTGAGTAGTGGCGAGCGAAAAGGGATCAGGCTAAACCCAGCCTCACTATTGTCTTCCATACCTTGGTACCCTGTAGCCCTTTCACGGGCGAAGGAGCTAGGAGATAGGAACTAGGAGTTAGGATTCCATTCCTAATTCCTAACTCCTAATCCCTATTTCCTAACCTCTGAAAGGACAATGGGGTGCCTAAGGGTTATTGAAGTCAGTAGCGAGGCTGGGGGTTACAGGAGCCCAATATCCGACTGAAGTGTTCTAGGCAAACGATCCTGGAACGGACGGCCAAAGAGGGTGAGAGCCCCGTCGCCGAAAGATTACTTCACGGTAGGGATTTCCTAAGTAGGGTCGGACACGTGAAATCCGGCCTGAATTCGGGTGGACCACCATCCAAGCCTAAACAGCTTCGAAGATCTATAGCGGATAGTACCGCGAGGGAACGGTGAAAAGCACCCCGGAAGGGGGATGAAATAGTCTCTGAAATGTGGTGCATACAAGGAATAGGAGCTCGGCACCATTGTGCCCTTCAACCTTTGCAATAATCGCTAAAGCACTAAGCACTAAATTTTAAATCCTGTTTAGAGTTTAGGATTTAGTGCTTAGAATTTCTTGTCCGATGGATAAGAAATGAGGTTACGAGGGTAGAATGGTGCCGGGTAACTGTGTGCCTTTTGCATAATGAGCCAACGAGTTTGTCGTCTGTGGCTGGTTAAGGCAGTTTCTAGCCGGAGCCAGAGCGAAAGCGAGTCCGAATAGGGCGAATATGTCGCAGGCGCAAGACCCGAAACCGGGTGAGCTACCCATGAGCAGGGTGAAGTCCCACGGAAGTGGGATGGAAGCCCGCACCAGTTCATGTCGCAAGATGTTTGGATGACTTGTGGGTATGGGGTGAAAAGCCTATCGAACCCGGAGATAGCTGGTTCTCTCCGAAATGCCTTTAGGGGCAGCCTCGTCGTGCACGTTGGGGGGTAGAGCGACTGTTTGGATGAGGGGGTCTCACGACCTACTAATTCCTGGCAAACTCCGAATACCCAACTTTTGACGGCGGGAGTGAGACAGTGACGGCGAAACGCCATTGTCGCGAGGGTAAGAGCCCAGAACATTCGCTAAGGTCCCTAAATACTGTTCAGTGGTTAAGGTAGTGTTGGTGCGTAAACAACCAGGAGGTTGGCTTAGAAGCAGCCATCCTTTAAAGAAAGCGTAACAGCTCACTGGTCGACGCACTGATGCGCCGAAAATTTACGGGGCTAAACAGTATACCGAAGCGGTGTCTGTCACGTCGCTCTCGAGCGACGTGACGGGGTAGGAGAGCGTTCTGTTCAGCAGTGAAGCACGCCCGCGAGGTCGTGTGGAGCGTACAGAAGCGAGACTGTTGGCATGAGTAACTGCGAGGCAGGTGAAAACCCTGCCCACCGAATCCCCCAGGTTTCCCACGCAACGGCAATCGGCGTGGGGTTAGTCGGTCCTAAGGCCAGGCCGAAAGGCGTAACCGATGGATAACAGGTTAATATTCCTGTACCGCACTGGAATCGCCAACGGGTACAGATTGATAGTCTTTTAGACCACTGCTCTGCACCTTTTTACCTTTGATATAGCCCTTAGCTTTTAGCCTTCAGCTTTCAGCTAATGGCTGATGGCTGAATGCTGTCAGGTTCGAAGGCAGAAAGGTGCAGAGTATGCCTTGAAGAAAGGATATTTGTACTTGAGCAGCGGCGTGACGGAACGGGACGATCGGAGCGTGCGTATTGACTGCACGTGCAACACGCAAAGCGTTGAGACCGGGAGGCAAATCCCCCGGTTGAGCTGAGTGTGGACGCCAATAACCGCCTTCGGGCGGCTAGTCCGTACAGTTCTGTTTCCAAGAAAACCGTCGCTGTCAGAGTCCGATGTGACCGTACCGCAAACCAACGCCGGTGGGGAGGTCGAGTAGACCAAGGTGAACGAGTCAGCTCGCGTCAAGGAACTCGGCAAAATAGCGTCCGTAACTTCGGGATAAGGACCGCCACGTATAATCTTGTACGTGGCCACAGCAAAAGAGCTCAGGCGACTGTTTATCAAAAACACAGGTCCCTGCGAAGTCGTAAGACTATGTATAGGGGCTGATGCCTGCCCAGTGTCAGAAGGTCACGTGAGAGGGTGTATGCCCTCAATCTAAGCCCTGATGAACGGCGGCCGTAACTATAACGGTCCTAAGGTGGAAGCGCTGCCTTAGTAAAACCGAACTATATGCGGGAATATCCTCAAAAACTTCCTGGTACTCGCCCCGCGAATGCGGGACAGTAAAAATCCGGAAGACAGGGGGACAATCCGCAGGGAAGACCCTAAACTTGTTGATGGGAACCCTCAGAGACTATACGTTCGGTCCTGACCAATGAATCTCGATGCCCAGTGGATTACCGGCTTTACCGATGGAGAAGGATGCTTTTATATCGGCATCAATCCTCATCCGGAAATGACCGCCGGCTACCAGGTTTTACCTGAATTCACCGTGGTACAACACAAGCGGGATGTGAAAGTGCTGCACGCACTAAAAAATTTCTTCGGTTGCGGCGTCATTCGCACCAATCATGGTGATCGAATGGCCTACCGCGTCAGAAGTCTCCAACATCTCGCATCCGTTATAGTTCCATTTTTCGAGAACCATCCGCTCAAAACGGCAAAGAACCAGGATTTTCAATCATTTCGACAGGTGATCCAATTGCTTCTGCAAAAAGAGCACCTGACAACTGAAGGAATCCAGAAGATTCAGGCCATTGCCGCGCGGATGAATAGAGGTCGGGAAAGATAGAGTCCAGCTCCTCGGGAAACCGAGTGAGGTTATCTAAGCGAAATTCCTTGTCGGGTGGTCGTATCAAGACTTGCCCGCCTCACGAGTAATCGTGAGCACTGAGGAATTCAGTACCGATTGAGCTTCATGCTAAAGCTGAGTTAAACAAATAATTGTCATGCATCGCTTTGCCCGCGGTGCGTGATGCAAAGTTCGTTGTGACCCCACTACGTCCACCTATGCACTTCGTGCTTCGGCGGACTACGCGGGGATACCATCCGACTACGCTCTTCGGAGCTACGCCGGATAAAATTCGTGATCAGTGCAAACGTCCATGAACCATTCGCACTTCGTGCTCAGGCTCATGGCGGTGTACCGGAAGCATAAGCGACTGGTGCACCGCGCTATATGCTGGGACACCCGAGCATGCAGCGGTACTTGATAATATCATATTATTATGTATAATAATAATATGAGTTCAAGTGAAAATCCGTCTGCTGCGGACAATCAGCAGGGAATATTAGGATCATATGTGAATCTGATGGCAGAATCTGGAGATATTTTAGATCAGATTCCAGATGGTCCTGCTGCAACTCTTTTTCAGAGCGTAAGATTCGAGATTATAAGTCAGCCGCAAACGGCTGATAATAAAATAACAGAGCTGAAAATGCTTATCGAAAGAATGCGCCAACATGTTAAAGAATTAGCAGAACAATAGACCCTCAGAGACTACACGCGACGCTCCGGCTTCGTCAGCTAAAGGCTGACTACGCCGTGATGATGATATAGTCCGATCCTCATGGCGACATGAGGCGCCGCAAAAGCGCGCGGCGGTGACCCCTCGATAAATTCGGGGCAAGCAACAAACGTGCTTCGAGTCACCAATAATCAAAAGGTGCGCGAAACCTGGCTTTGCCAGGCTGGAGCGCTTCTTCTGAAGGAAAGGGTGGCTCGTGGAGGGAAAACCTTGGTTTTCCATCCACGCATTGAAGTTCCGACCCGCACGAATGGTATAACGATCTGAGCACTGTCTCGACGCGAGGCTCGGTGAAATTGCAGTCCCGGTGCAAATGCCGGGTAGATGATGGAAGGACGAAAAGACCCTATGAAGCTTTACTATAGGCTGGCATTGTACTGCTGCTTTGCGTATGTAGGATAGGTGGGAGACTTTGAAGCTGGGGCGCTAGCCCTGGTGGAGTCACCCTTGAAATACCACCTTCGTGTTGCGTCAGTACTCACCCCGCGTCCGTAATCGTACGCAGGGGACAGTGTTTGCTGGGTAGTTTAACTGGGGCGGTTGCCTCCTAAAATGTAACGGAGGCGTGCAATGGTTTACTAGCGCCGGATGGAAATCGGCGTGGTCGTATAATCGCATAAGTAAGCCTGACTGTGAGACTTACAGGTCGAGCAGGGACGAAAGTCGGTGATAGTGATCCGGCAGCTGTGTTTAACACTTTAACCACGTGGGTGGGCTGTCGCTCAACGGATAAAAGTTACTCTAGGGATAACAGGCTGATCGCTCCCAAGCGCCCACAGCGACGGAGCGGTTTGGCACCTCGATGTCGGCTCATCGCATCCTGGGGCTGAAGAAGGTCCCAAGGGTTTGGCTGTTCGCCAATTAAAGCGGTACGCGAGCTGGGTTCAGAACGTCGTGAGACAGTTTGGCCTCTATCCTCCATCATCACTTAGAAACGTGAAGGAAGCGACTCCTAGTACGAGAGGACCGGAGTTGACGAACCTCTGGTGTACCTGTTGTCGCGTCAGCGGCATAGCAGGATAGCTAAGTTCGGACGGGATAACCGCTGAAAGCATCTAAGCGGGAAGCCCCTCCTAAGATTGCGTTTCTCCATAAGCCCGCCGGAAGATTACCGGCTAGATCGGCTACAGGTGTACGCGTGGCAACATGCTTAGCCAAGTAGTACGAACGGGCAATTGAACATTCTTTAACTGTGACCCTTATGATTTTCTCATGACGGCACTAAAGCCCTTCGATGGGCAAGCCCCGAACCAGATGCTTCGCATCGGTTCAGGGCAAGCTGTGTACGTGTTGCGCGCTGGTGTTCGTTTGCGTTTGGTTTTCCGTTATTACGGCGAGCCACGGCGCTCGCG
>DATDTQ010000039.1:0-6389 GCA_035290765.1 Candidatus Peribacteraceae bacterium | reverse complement strand
GGCGCAGCGAGGGCGACGGAACCATCGCCTGGTTCCCACTGCCCAAATCCTCCTTGCATCACCATGAGTTTGCCGTTCCCGCGAACGCGGGATCCTCGGTTCCCGAGGCGTTTCACCCCCACCAATGGTTCCGCGCTAGGCGCAGTATAATGGGCGGGGTTCGTCTCTGTGGCACTGGTCCTACAGCGTCTTTACCGAATATATGGCGCTGCGACGGATGTTATCCGCATGGCGTTCCGGTGATGCCCGGACGTTCCTCCCACCTCCGCTCTCCGCTCACTGCGTTCACGTCGAGCTACGGTGGGCAGGCCCGCTGATTACGGGGCTAGCCCGCCGAAGCTCCGAGAGAGCGTCAGCGACCGAGGAGCGAAGGAGGGCGATCATCACAAAGAGCAGGTTTTTGTATTATCCTCCATAAAGTTGGCTGGGACAAGCCAAATAGCCAGGTAGAATATGACCATGAAGCGTTCCGAGGCTCTTTTCGGTCTATTGCGCATCCCCATGGATGCTCTTGCAGCCACAGCCGCATTGCTATTAGCGCATCGCCTGCGCCTGGAGCGCATCGACCTCATCCCAAATGTCCAACTTCTGGAACCGGCCACGAGCCTGCCGCCAATGGACATTTATCTTCAGGAATTTGTCTGGCCCAGCCTGGGCTTCATTATTTTCTTAAGCGCCATTCTTGGACTCTATGCCATTCGCAGTTCACGCGGAGCCTGGCAAGAAGTCGGGCGAGTCGTTTTAGTGGCTGTATTTTGGGTGATTGCCGTGATGGCTTGGTACTTCTTGGTTCGCAAAGAGCTGTTCTATTCTCGAATTCTTTTGGCCCACGGCGCCGGATTTCTCGTGATCTTTATGTCGCTCGGCCGTGCAGCTGTTCTGCTCCTTGAGCGCGCTTTAATGCGTCACGGTGTCGGCGTCTATCGCGTCGTTTCCATTGGCGCTCAGTCGGTCACAGCCGAGGCGGGCGCAGCTCTGAATCGAGACCGACGGTTCCATTATGTGGGTCACCGGCTGTCGTTGGAAGAATTGCAGGATCTGCTTGTGACAAAGACGATAGATATTGTCCTCCAAACCGATCCAAGCCCGGAAAGCGGCCAAACCATCGCCCTCATCGATTACTGTCGCGCTGCGCACATCGGGTATGCCTTTTTCCCGCCGGTGTTGGCGGATGTACCACATTTACTGCAAGTGGATCACCTTGGCTTGATTCCCATCATTCGCTTGCAACCCACACCACTTGATGGTTGGGGTCGCGTTGTCAAAAGACTGCTCGATATTGTTCTCAGCGCCGCCCTGCTGATCGTTCTCTCTCCTCTCTTACTTATCATCGCCGCCGTCATTTTGATAACGAGCGGCTGGCCGATCTTGTACGTCTCGCGACGCATGGGCGAGCGAGCCCAATCACAAATTCCAGTGTTGAAATTCCGCTCAATGATCCGTGATGCTGATGCGCAAAAATCTCATTTGCAGCAACAGAATGAACGGAACGATGGTCCGCTCTTTAAAATAACAAATGATCCGCGCATCACTGCGGTCGGCCAATTTTTACGTCGTTTCGATTTAGATGAACTCCCTCAACTCATCAACGTCTTCCTCGGGCACATGTCGCTTGTCGGCCCACGGCCGCATTTGCCGGAGGAAGTGCAAAAATACAAGCCGTATGAACGGCGGGTTTTTGCGGTAAAACCGGGAATTACGGGGCTAGCGCAGGTTTCCGGACGCAGCACTTTAAATTTCAGCGAAGAAGTTCGCTTCGACCTTCATTACGTTGAGGATTGGTCGTTCTGGCTGGATTTTTGGATCATGTGGCGAACATTGTGGGTCGTTTTGAGCGGCAAAGGCATGTAGTATTTAGTATCTAGTATGTTGTATACGACATACTACATACGACATACTTGATACATGTCTGATAAACAGGTCCATGAAATCGTCTTTAGCGTCTGCTTTTTTATCTTAGCACTGACTGCAGCGCAAGCGTTTGGTCGCGGGAACGCCACGTTGGCTGTCACGCCAGAGCAACCCTGCCGAGGCGAGCCAATCTTCGTGGAATATGATTTCGAAGGTGGCTTCTTAGAGCCGCATGCTTGCGCAATTCAGTGTGAAGATCAGCAAGAGCGCTTCATTTACTACCGCAACGGAAAGGCGACCCAATGTGAAAAATTACCAGGTTGCCGCGACATCGGCGAAGACCGAGAAATTACTTGCACGCCCCCGGCGATGTCTACTTTCGATACCTCTAGTTTATAGTTTGTAGTTGATAGTTTATAGAGACTGCAAACTATAGACTATGAACTATACACTTTAGAAAAGCGGCAGCTGCTCCTCTTTCTTTTTCGCCTTGCGAGGCGATTTTTTGGTTGGTTTCTCAGTAACTGATTTGGGCGTGTCTGCGGTTAAGGCGCTTTCAGCAGGTGCAGTGAATGTTTTTAGATAAGCGGCAATGCCGCGGCCATACTCCTTCTCTTCCAAACGTTTATCGAACAGGGTCACTTGGCCAGATGGCGCTCGGAAGTGAGAAAAAGTTCGCAGCAGGCGGTATAAACGCTGCTTTGCGCGGGGGAGCGAGTACGCAGCAAAGGCATTTTGGTATTTCTCAGCACGCTTACTGAGAATCGTGTGCGATGGGTGATCAAACGGCAGCGTCTCAATGAACAAATGATCGATGCTTCCAGCCGGCAACTCAGCGGTTTCAAACGACCACGGAGTTAGAATCCAAATTACAGTCCCCTTCGCTGCACAGAATTCAGCCTGCATCCGCCCCATCCCGCCGCTGAGATTCTGGCAAATCAAAGCGATGTGGCGTTCTTCAGCCGAGGCTGCATGCCGAATATACATTTCCTCAATGCGGCTGCGGCTGGAGCTGATAATCACTGTTTTTCCAGGCGGCGGATTTTCTAAGATCGTATCCAGCGTTCGCCCCGCCACAATCGACATTGGTACAATTCGCTCTTCCTCACTCATGGGTACCAAGCTGGATTGAACATCAGCTGGTAACACCTCACTCAGTTCTCGGTCACTGGCTGGTGGAATCAGCAGCGTCACGGCTGCTCTGTCATACAGATGTTTTTTTAGTAACTTCCCCACTCGACTAGGCACAGATTCTAACGTCTGGCGGCCGTCCTGCCTGGTTTCTATATACGCGATTCGTTCGCTTAATTCGGCTACATTCAGTGTATTAAGGATGTCATCCAGAAGGCGCGCAACGGGCGCATTGTCCGGAATGTTTTTGCGTACATCAGTAACTCGATCACGCAAATGCACTGCATCTGCTGAAGTGACATCGCCCGCCTTCAAGTAATACACATCCTGCCCATTTCTCGTGCGCTCCATCCAAATTTGGAGCAGATCAGTAAATTTGGTAAGGGCTTCATCTTGGTCGGCAGCGGCGCGCAAATAATCAACTGTACATTGATATCCGTATGCTTTGGTAGCAGTATCTTCCAACATGGAAGCATCATCAATAATGATGCGAATTTGAGGTAGCAGTTTGTAGGCCGGATGAGTTTCATCCGCCGCAATCCGCAGCAGTTGCCAATGATTCAGCAGCGTCACCGGTGCCTTCGTTGTGAATTGCTGTAAATATGATTTCGACTGTGGCGTGGCCGCCAGCTTCCCCTGCCACACAGCGCGCTCGTCACCGTGAATAGGCAAATCAGCAATTGTCTCCGGCTCGTACCAAGCCAGCTTTAGCGCCAGCGTCGCCTCATCTGCTGTGTACGAAGGTTCTTTCGCAAAGGCAACCACCGCTTCGCGATCAAGCAGTACTGAAGCTGGCTGCAACATCTGTACTTCTGCAGGAATGCGCAGCGAGCGCTTGGTGGCATGCACGTTTTTAACGGCAATCCACGTTGGCTGCGGCAATGTCATGGCCTGCGCGACAATTCGTTCCATAAAATCCGGATCAAGAGGAGCTTCGACGAGTTGAACCCCATTCCCTGGATTCTCCAGCCATGACAAAGTTCCATGTTCCATGTTCCATGTTGCATATCGATCACGATGAACTTGCAACTTGGAACTTGGAACCAACCATGATGGTGAATTCTTAGCCGAGGAAGACGGTAGAGCGGAGAAGAATCGTCGGTAACCCCCCGGCGCCCTCTGCATGATGTTATCCAATGGTATCCGCAGGGCTGGTGTTAGTTCCAGCAGCCGCCCCCAACATCTGCTAAGCAGTTCTGTAGTGGCCCGCACGTCACCGAGCGCACGGTGGACCGGCGCGTGATCCAAGCCCAACGTCTGACTCACAAAAGCAAGTGAATAACTGTCGAGTTCCGGAAAGACCAACGAGGCCAGCATCGAAGTGTCGATCCAAGGTCGTTCAGTCAGATCAATTCCCTCGCCCTTGAGCATGCGCAAATCAAAGCCAACATTTTGGCCGACGATTAGTGCGCTTTCCGGAATCTTTTCCAAAATCTGCGCCCGCGCTTCATCCATCGTTGGTTGTCCTTTGAGATCAGCATCTGTAATGCGAGTGAGAACAGATACAACTTCAGGGACAGCGGTAGGAATCGAAATGAGCTGCTCATATTGATCAACTAGCTTGCCTTCTTCAAACCGCATCGCGGCAAATTCAATGACGCGATTCACACGCGGGATAAATCCCGTCGTTTCGGTATCGAGTACGAGGAGAGACAGATCCGGCAGTTTCACAAGCGGTATGCTACCTCACCTTCTAGCATTCAGCCTTCAACCTTCTCTTCGGTTTTTTTTGTCTCTTGAGAAGAGTCAGAGGATTCAGAAGAAACCTTTGCTTCCTCTGAATCATCTGAATCCTCTGTTTCCTTAAATTCGATGACTTCCACTTCACCGCCGCGCAGTTCGGCCAGCTTGGCTTTGAAGGCAGGCAATTCCTCGTAGTTATACATATCGAGCTCGTAGCCAGTCAGCTCGGTGGCAAGGCGGATGTTTTGCCCCTTCTTGCCGATCGCCATCGGCCGTTGAGCTTCTTCCACAAAGACCGCGGCGCGCTTCTTAATGCGGCGGCCCTGATCATCAATTCCCTCTTGATCATTCACAATAATGACGGCCGAAATCGACGCCGGTTGTAGCGCCGTCGAAATCAAGCGAATCGGATCGTCCGACCATTCAATCATGTCCACGCGCTCACCATTGAGTTCTTCCATCACCGCTTGGATACGAACACCTTTTTGACCGACACAAGCGCCGATCGGATCAATACGCGGGTCTTTGCTGCGCACGGCCACCTTGCTGCGGAATCCGGCGTCGCGCGCGATGGCCCTCACTTCAACATCGCCATTACGTACTTCCGGAATTTCGAGTTCGAGTAATTTACGGACCAGCCCAGCATGCGTCCGAGAAATACGCAATTGCGGGCCTTTCCCCGTCATCTCGACGGTATCGAGGTAGACGCGAATGCGCTTACCGGTGTAGTAATGCTCGCCCGGAATCTGTTCGCGCCAAGGCAAGCTCACCGTCATTCCTTCAATTTCCAGCGTGACCCAGTTCGGTTCCACCTTTGTAACAGTCGCAGTGAGTAACTCCTCTTCACGGTCTTTGAACATCTCATACAAACTCAACTTCTCAGCTTCCTGTAGTTTCTGCAAGATGACTTGCTTAGCTGCTTGAGCGGCAATGCGACCGTACTCGGTCGGCGTGACGTCGATTTCCAGTTCGTCGCCCGATTCAACATCAGGTTTTACCTTGCGTGCTTCTTTGAGACTGATTTCAAAATTTTCGTTCTCCACATCATCAACAACTTCCTTTACGAGCAAGATTGTCGGCATGTCCTGCCCTTCTTTGAGGTCCACGCGAATTTCCTGCTCTTTGTTCCCGTAATCTTTCCGGTATGCGGTAGCAATCGCCTGCTTTACAGCTTCGATCACTTGCTCCGGGTTGACGTTCTTCTCGGAACAGATCTGATTAATGGCGGCAATAAATGATGCTCTCATGATGCGAAGGGGAAACGATGTACGGGCTTCTCATGCCAGCCTGAGCGGAGCCGAAGGCCGGCGATGAAGGATGCACGCATGATGATATAGGGAAAAACCACCATCCCGATACAAACAGGATAGTGTCAGATAACAATTAAAGTGTACTCCTTGAGCCAGTCTACCGCAATTATTTTGCAGACTTCCGCTGCACCTTCTTTAGTACTTTTAAGCGGAATTTCTTCGTTTCTCTCCGAATAACCGCACCCTGATCATTCGGGTTGATGGCAGCTATTTCTCGAGCAAGGGCCAGAATCGTGGCTGCATCCCATTCTGCGGTACCTTCATTACACATGCGTCTTGCAATATGAGGCAGCCCAGTCGGACTGATTTGGTCCGATAAGTCCCGTGCCGTTCGGCAAACGATCGTGTAAATGTAATCTGCTAATAACTCAATGTTCAGTGCGACCCTACCTCCAGTCACACCTACTCTCTTTT
>DATDTQ010000038.1:0-4286 GCA_035290765.1 Candidatus Peribacteraceae bacterium | reverse complement strand
AGATGGCCGCGGAGCAAGGCCTGACGGTTGATGAGAAGGGTTTTGAAAAAGCGTTTGCCAAACATCAGGAACTTTCGCGCGCCGGCGCGGAGCAGAAGTTCAAAGGCGGCCTTGCTGACCACAGCGCGGAGACGACCAAGCTTCACACCGCGACGCATTTGCTGAATGCCGCGCTCCGGAAGGTCCTCGGCCCGCATGTCTCGCAAAAAGGCTCGAACATCACGGCCGAGCGGCTGCGCTTTGACTTCAATCATCCGGAGAAGATGACACCGGAGCAGATTAAGGAAGCGGAGCGCTTGGTGAACGAAGCCATCAAAGCCGACTGGCCAGTGAGTTATCACCTGACGACAGTCGAAGGCGCGAAGAAAGAAAACGCCATTGGCGTGTTTGAGGAGCGCTATGCTTCGATGAAACTCAGCACAGGCTCCGCGGAAGTGAAAGTGTACGTTGTTGGCGATCCTTCGTCAGGCTCAGAGCCCTTCAGCAAAGAAATCTGTGGCGGCCCGCACGTGGCACGCACTGGGATGATTGGTTCGTTCAAGATCCAGAAGGAAGAAAGCTCATCAGCCGGAGTGCGGCGCATCAAAGCGGTTGTGAGTGGCGGACCGGCGAAGATTGAGACAGCCACGGAGTCTAGATAACCTGGAACCTGGAACTTGCAACATTCGGTTCCAGGTTCCAAGTTACAGGTTTATTGTAGGCAGAATTGCCGATGGTGGAGCCCGGGGGAATCGAACCCCACCCGAGGAATGTCGAGTCCTCGAGGCCAGCCTGGCCGGGCCCCTGCCTCGGCTGTACGAACGTACACCCAATTACTGATAAATCAAATATTTGTTGACTAACAGCCAATTGAAGACGTAGAATGTTTCACGTCGAGTCCTCGAGGTTAGTCCGTATCGGACCCCACCGCCTTCGGGCGGTTTTTTTATAATTCTTGACATTCTGACCTTCTGGCCTCAAGACCTATTGGCGCGCACCGGCATGATCGGGTTGTTTAAAATTCAGAAAGAGGAAAGTTCATCTGCCGGCGTCCGGCGGATTAAAGCGGTTGTCAGCGGCGGACCGGCGAAGATTGAGACGGCAGGTCAGGAAATTTAATCGGTGACCTTTGCGAGATGGCTATGATACCAAACCTTAAGTTCGCGGGCCGGTTCTTGTAATTCTTCCGGCAATTCAACTTCTGACAAAGCCTGCGACCGTTGATCATCGTCAGCGATTTGTAAGATCGGCTGCAAACTCTCACCAAACTTTTTGCGCAGTTCGTCTCCAATGGGCTGTCTCTTCGCGTTCAATTCTTGCATAAACTCGCCGGTGGCACCAAAGAGGTCAACACCAGCGTTAATTTCGCGAGACAACTCCAGCCAATCATTTAAAGTTTTCATGTCTATTTTATAAATTAATATGGTCTTTATGTCAAGTAGTTGGTCTACTTATCCATAATCACTTCGGCCCTTCCAAAATCATGCTATTCTGCCGCGCGATGTCCGCTTATGCCGCGTTTTTAGGCCACCAGCCCGCCATTAGCTTGGCGGAGCTGGCCGCTACAGTGCCCGGCTTTGCCTCCCCTCGAATTCTCAGCGAGCGATACAACGTAGCTGTTTTTACCGGCGATGACATTCCGGAAAACTTCCTCGATACGCTGGGCGGCACAGTCTTCCTCGCTAAGAAGCTGGGTGACATTGAAAGCCTGAAAGAGATTCCGACCATGCTGAAAAATGAATTCAATAACATCAAGCGCGGCAAGGTAACGTTCAGCTTCCGGACACTTGGCCTGCCGCCGCCTGCAGTGCGAGAACTGTACCGCTTAAGCAAGGACAAACTGCGCGGGTCCGGTCGGCCGAGCCGCTACGTGGGTTCTGATAAAAAGCCGGCGCCTGCCGTGGTGCTGCACCAATTGAAAATCCTCAATGGCAAGTACGGCCGGGAGATTGTCATCATTCAGGAAGAAGAGAAGAAGCCTTGGATCGGCCGCACTGTCGGTGCGCAGAACGTGGCCTTCTACACCAAGCGCGACATTCAAAAACCCGTGCGCGATACGCGCACCGGGCTACTCCCGCCCAAGCTGGCTCAAGTGATGTTGAACTTCGGACTGTGGGCGGTGAAACAAACGTCGCCGCAACTGTTCAAAGCCGCTTCCAAAGATAAGAAGAAGGACACTGCGCCTGTGCTCACGGTCTACGATCCGTTCTGCGGTACAGGTGTTATACCGCTGGAGTGTTTGCTCCGCCGGTGGCCCGTGCTGGCTTCCGATGCTTCGGCGAAGGGTGAAACTGGCACAACCAAGAATCTGGATTGGATGCGCAAAGAATGGAAAATTCTCAAGAGTGAAGTCCTCTCCTCGGTCTGGAAACAAGACGCGCGCAAAGAGTTCAAGCTACCCAAGAACATGGTTCCCAATGTGATCGTCACCGAAACGAGCCTCGGACCTGCCCTCCATGATAAGCCGACCCTGAAAGAAGTGAGCAAGCACAAGACCGCCGCTGAGTCTCTGGAAGCTGACTTCCTCAAGCGTGTCGCCCACGATCTTCCGGGAGTGCCTCTGGTTGTAACCTTCCCCGTGTGGTTTCACAGCAAAGGCCACACGCGTCTGGAGAAAATCTGGACGGTGATCCAGAAACTCGGCTACAAGCCCACGTTACCGAAAGGAACGAAACAATTCGGTATCCACGCCTCACTGCTCTACCGTCGACCGGAACAAGCCGTCGGCCGGGAGATTGTCGTCCTCATTCCAGGTAAGAAATAAACAATTCCCTCACCCCAACCCCTCTCCCATAGGGAGAGGGGTGCCCTGTACCGAGCGTAGCGCTGGTGCAGGGCGGGGTGAGGGAAAAAGATATAGTTTTAACCGACGGACACTGCGGTCTTTGTCGACGGACGATGAGGTGGATTCGTCGTCTCGATTGGCTCGGCCGGACCCGGATCATGGATTACCACGATGAAGCGGCGCGCCGCGAGGTGGCGCCCAATCTCCCCTTTGATGATCTCGATAAAGTCATTCACATGAAATTGCCGAACGGACAATTCATGACCGGCTTTGATGGCTTTCGGGCACTCGCCTGGCATTTACCTCCAACTTGGATCATTGCGCCGTTTCTTTATTTGCCTGGTGTTTCGCAAATCGGTAGAGCCGTATACGCGCAGGTATCAGCGCGGCGGAAGAAGTGCACGCACGAAGATTGTAACGTTTAAGACTTCCAGAGTTTCCAGCTCAAGTATCCCGCCACCACAATAACAGCAATGCTAGGCCAGATTGGAATTGACCAGCCTTCGATCGAAACATCAATGCCAAAAGCCAGACGGAGCACATGGAACAGCGCAACCAATACAAAGAGGACAGCCGCAATGTTAGTTACTTGTTTCTTGGGCATGGTTTAGGAGGGGAATAAACCTGAACATTATACTACCGTCTCTTATAGACAAATTCATTCAAAACCCATATTGTCCGCACCTTTGTCTCTCAATATGCAATTTGAGCCGTCGGCCTTTGACATTCAGTGCATGAAGCTCGCGATTGCGCAGTCTCAACAAGGCATGGACGGTAACTTTGGCGGCCCCTTCGGGGCAGTCATCGCTCAGGAGGGGCGTATCATCGCGGCGAACCATAATCGCGTCGTCTGGCGCGGACGCGAAGACCCCACCGCGCACGGTGAGATCACAACGATTCGCGCGGCCTGCCGGAAATTACACACTCCTTGGCTGGAAGGCTCAACACTCTACACGAATTGTCAGCCTTGCCCCATGTGTCTCACGTCGTCCATGTGGGCTCATATTCGACGCATCATGTTTGCTTGTACAAAAGAAGATGCTGCGAATATCGGATTCGACGATCTGCCATTTTATGAGCAGACGAGAATTGAAGAGTTTCCCGAAGTCATTGAATTTGTCCAACTGATGCGCGCTGAGGCCTGGGAAGTGATGAAACAATGGCCGGAAAAGACCGGGAAAAAAGACTATTAGATTCACCTCCAAGTAATTGCCTGGGCTATACCGCCTGGGTAGACTTCGCCTGCGTTCTTTGGAGTAACTTCCGTTTTTAAAAAGCTCGTGTCGAATTTTTCTCACCATATCACTCTGAATTATTCCCCTGCCTGCCCGGCGTAGCCCGAAGGACGAAGTCGGGTAGCTCAGTGAAGAGCATCGTTCTTTCCATCTTCATCACCTTATTCCCCTGTAGCTCAGTGGTAGAGCAAGCGGCTGTTAACCGCTGGGTCGTTGGTTCGAATCCAACCGGGGGAGCCATCCGTCTTCGTCTCACTACGTTCGACTACGCCGAGATGGCGTAAGCT
>DATDTQ010000037.1:0-6993 GCA_035290765.1 Candidatus Peribacteraceae bacterium | reverse complement strand
TACGCGAGCGTGCGTAACAGTCGCTCATCAAAAAATATCTTATTCTCACGCGGGCCGTGGCGGGCGGCCCAGAAGAAGAGAAGAAGAAGCGACGAATCGCGCAGGACTTCATCAAGTCCGTAATTACTGGTTTGGGATTTCAAATAGGAAAGCGCGGTCCAAAGGATAAACATGATGCCGATAGCCCACAGCCAAAGTGGCACATCTCGCACCGACTTACGGCGTACCGCAGTGAATGCCGCCAACCATGCGAGCGGCACCAGGAGCCACGTTGTTTCCAGGCTTTTACCCCCCTTCCACAGAACCGCGAAAGCTACAAAGAACAGGACAATATCAACGAAACGACGCTCTATTTTGCCAAACAGACTGCCAGCGAAAACCGCCATATCGGAAACATTGTGCCTGGCCGAGGGGCAAAGGTGAAGCCCTGCGGTCTCACCCTCATAACTTCTCAAGTGTGTTAGCTGGTTAATGCGGAACCCGCCGGAGCGGGATGACAACACCACGGAATGCTTTTTGCGAAGGCGGGTGAAGCGTAGACTGGCGCTTCGTCATGCGCGCATTTTTTACTTTGCTCCGGGCAATGTGGCGGTACGCCAAAGGAAGGCGGCGTTCGCTCGTGCTGTTTGTTGTCTTGTTTTTGATTGCCAACAGTCTGTACTTGCTCGAGCCATTCGTCATTGGGCAACTCCTCAATGCGATTCAACAGACATCGGTCGGTCCGGAGACATCGTCGACGTTACTGTGGTTGTTTTTGGCAATGATCGGCGTGTCCGTTGGGTTCTGGTTTTTTCATGGACCGGCGCGTGTGCTGGAACAAGACATCGGCTTTCACATTCGCGCGCATTTTGTGGATCACTTGTATCGGATTCTCATGCGCTTGCCGATCCAATGGCACCGCGATCACCACTCGGGCCAAAGTATCAATCGAATGCGCAAAGCGCAGAATGCGCTGTATGATTTTTCGTCAAACTTATTTCAATTGATCGAGATGTTGGTCCGATTGATCGGATCGTTCATCGCTTTGTTCTTCTTGTTGCCTATTGCGGCGATCATCGCTTCTGGAGCAAGCATCGCTGCGCTGCTGTTAGTCTTCGTCATTGATCATTGGCTTCTGCGAATGTACGAAGAAATCAACGCCAAAGAACATCACACTGCTTCCGCCCAGCATGATTATCTGACCAACATCATTACGGTCATCACGCTGCGTCTGCAAAAGCTGACGCGGAACGAACTGTGGCGCCGCATGACGCACTATCGTGAGCTCTATCACCGGAGTGTGTACATCGGTGAAATAAAGTGGTTTTTGGCAACCGTCTTGATCTCACTCATGACGGTTTCAGTCTTAGCTTGGTATAGCCTCACGACGCTTCGGACGGAGGGTGTGCTCCTCGCCGGTACTTTCTACATGCTCTATGACTACCTCCAAAAAGTTGGCGGCGCATTTTACACATTCGCCTGGAAGTATTCAGCCACCATTCAGCAGTATGCTGACTTGCTGGCCGCTTCGGAAATACTGGCAGCCGAACCACCTGAAGCAGCCAAAGCGAAGAGGCTGCCGAAAGAGTGGAAGCGCATCGACATCAAGAATCTGCATTTTCGCTACGAAGATGAAGAGAAGCGCGAGCATCATCTAAAAAACATCACCGTGTCGCTGCAACGCGGTAAAAAAATTGCGCTGGTCGGCGAAAGTGGCAGCGGCAAATCCACGCTGATGGCACTTCTGCGCGGTCTGTTCGATCCTGATCGTGTGGAGGTCAGTGTTGATGGTGAGATGCAACCCCAAGGGCTGCGGCATCTCGCCGATCACGTCACGCTGATTCCCCAGGAGCCCGAAATTTTTGCCAACACGATCGAGTACAACATTACTGTCGATACCGAACAATCACGGCACGAAGTGACGGAAGATATTCGCATTGCGGCATTCGACACGGTGCTCCCGCGCCTGCGCGACGGTCTCAAGACAAACGTTGTTGAGAAAGGCGTGAATCTCAGCGGCGGGGAAAAACAACGCCTCGCCCTCGCCCGCGGCGTGTTTGCCGCCAAACGCAGCGACATCATTTTGCTTGATGAGCCAACGAGTTCGGTTGATGCCGTGAATGAGCGTCGCATCTACCGGAATTTATGGCAGCGGTTTCCGGACCGCGCCATTGTTTCCTCGCTTCATAAGCTTCACCTCCTTCCTCTCTTCGATGAAGTCTACGTTCTGCGCGATGGTCGTGTGATAGAGCATGGGCCAGTCAAAGAGCTGCTGGCACAAGACGGTGAATTGAAAAAGCTGTGGGAACAGTACAACCGAGAGGATAGAGAAATAACGTAAGGCAGTTGGCGCTTGCGACGATGATTCGTATACTCCTTCCATGCCCAGTGCCGACGTGGCGGCCCATCGACAAGCTCATGACCGCTCGCAGAAAATAGTAGTTATATAGTTCCTTTCAATTATCGTACCGACGTGGCGGAATTGGTAGACCCGCCTGCCGAAGTGCCCTTGCCGTGGTGGCGGAACTGGTAGACGCGCACGCTTCAGGAGCGTGTATCCGCAAGGATGTGGAGGTTCGATTCCTCTCCACGGCACCACCTTTGTAAAAGTGAGCGCCTAGGCCTCTGGACCCCTCGCTGGTTCAGGGCTTTTCCGCTTGCCCGAGGCCAGAAAACCGCTGTATCATCACGTATTACTTCCCCCTCCTTTTATGGCAGATAACAGCTCAGGCGTCAGCGCAATTGTTGCCATTGTCGCCATCATCGCCATCGGCATTATTCTGTACTTCGGCATTCAAATGCTCGGAGTGGAGCAAAATGACTCGGACATCGAGGTTGATCTACCAGAGGATGTTGATGTCTCGCCAGATTCAGATGCCGAGGCAAACCCAGCTTATTAAGGTTCCTAGGTCACTATGCCACTCCTGGTTCTCCTTCTAGGGCTCATTGCCCCGCGGCTCGTGATGATCGTGCTGTGGCTTTTCACCGGCTGGTTTACAAACGTGTTTGATACCTTTGTGATTCCGGTCCTGGGATTTATTTTCCTGCCCTATACGCTTCTTTGGTACAGCGTGGTTCAAAACTACTGGGGAGGTACATGGGGATTTTGGCAGATTGCTTTTATGTTGCTTGCGCTGGCTTTGGATTTGGGAATCCCCGCCGGTTCGCGGCGTCATGAATAAGATCCCCGCGGTCATTTTAGCAGTGGTTGTAACCACTGGGTGTACCACAGCCCTCCATGAACCTTTGCCAGAGACAGCCCGCCGGGAAACTCCCCTCTCATTCGGCCTCTACGTGACGTCGGACCGCGCGCAAAACCCGATCGATCCGCCCGAACGGTTCTACGGCTACCACGCGGCAGTCGATTATGAAGTTTCTGAAGAAGAACTACATGCGGAGGTGCCCGTCTACGCTCTCTGCGTAGGAAAGATTTTGCAAAGTGGTTCCGTTGAGGGATACGGCGGACTCGTCGTGCATACATGTCGCTTAAACGGCAAGGATGTCACCGTGCTCTATGGTCATCTGAGTACCGACAACTTGCCGCCTGTCGGGAGCCGCCTGACACCCGGCGAGCGCATCGGAATACTAGCTGAGGCGCGAAGCGCCGATAGCGGTCACAATCGCAAGCATCTTCATTTCGGCATTCATAAGGGAAAAGAATTATCAATCCTTGGTTACGTTCAGGATGAAGAAAAATTGCAAGAATTCATCAATCCGGTCAGCATCGTGCCTACGAGCGCATTGTCAGAGGTGTTGTCACTCCATGAAGCATATTGGCGTCAATCGGCCAAATCGAGCGCAACCTCGGCGGTCGGCGCCCAATAGCGGCATTCCCACGTTGCCAGTTTTGGGCTATAATAAGGGGATTTGTCGAAACAAATACAAACATTCCTCGCGGAGGTGTGGGCCCGTGTTCGGGCTCAGTATGGTACCAACCGGCCCTTCTGGCTCGGAGCACTTTATGGAATCCTCGCCCTGCTCTCGATTTCGGAATTCGGGCCCCCGCTGCGGAGCTGGCTGATCGAACAAGTCCCTCAGTTCAGATCACAACCTCAACTACTGCGGTACGAAGTTGCCACGTTTGATGAAAGTGATCTTTTTCGGCCGGTCACTCTTCTGTCAGTAGGTGAACCGAAGCTTCAGCCCATCACCCGAGAACACCTCACCCAAACCTCCCAAACTGTTTCATCCGTCCCTGAAGTGAATACAATTATTGAACAGAGTATGCCGCAGAGCCAAGGGCTCTCCAGTTATTCGGCGCCTCACGCAGCTGCAACTGAATCAGCTGTTCCAGCTTCATCCTTAAGCATTTCAGCACCGTTCTCATCCGAAACCCAGCTCTCAGCATCGGCTGCATCGAGTTCTGCTGGTTCCCCGGTCTCAACTTCACCGACCGGAGATTTCCCCGCGTTCGGAAATGCCGTCCACCCCGTCACCCACGTTCCAAACTGGGGCGCCATGACAAACGCTTCCCAGTGGGAGCGCCGCTACGAAAATATGACAGAGTCAGATTTCGTACCGATTCCACGGTATAACCTTACAATTCTAACGACACCAATGTCCGTGTATTTGGAGGACCGCTTAAGCCATACCGCCGAAATCACAGCGAAGCTCTACTACTCAACACGCCACATGGGATCGTACGACCTCGATATGGGCGAATACACTGGTACGCATGTTGGGCTGGATCTAAAACTGGCTCCAGGCACTGCCATCGGGGCTGTAGCCGGCGGTCGTGTTCACGTGGTAGGAACTGACGATTCACTTGGCCTTTACGTTATCATCGAGCATCGACATCCCACGGAGGGAATCTTCTTTTCAGTGTACGGGCACTTTGAAGAGGTCTTTGTGCAAGCCGGAACCGATGTTACTGCTGGCCAGGCAATCGGCCGCGTCGGTATGACTGGGCAAACAACTGCGCCACATCTTCACCTGCAGATTGATCGTGACACTGGTGCGAGACCGCACATTCGCTACCGACCGATTGTCAGTGTTACAGTCAATGAGGCCGACCGCTTTACGGTTAGCCCCATTGAATTCATCGGCAAATATTAGATTACGTATCAGAATGAAGCACCTGAACGCGCCGTACAGAGTGCACTTTATACTTGCCTTACTTTCTTATTCATTATATAAATAATGAACAATAATATTGATCATCTATCATACCTTTACACCTATATTTAGGGCTAAACTATAATTATATAAATATCACGCCAGCGCATATTTTCTGCTACTGAAAAGGTCTAGGAGCAAATATAAACTATTCAATAGGTGATCTAGGCCAAATAACCTTTTGCAACACTCGAATGTCAAAAATGTTTGTCTAGCCAACGTACCTCGACTTGCTACGATACCGCCCATTTTTGCAATGAACGCAACTGTAGCGATCAACTTGTCGGCAGCGTATAGCGACCACTCACAGCCGCTGCTTCGTTACTGTCAGCGCCATACAAAGTGTAAGGAAGACGCTGAAGAGGTCGTGCAGGATACCTTTCTGAATTATTACAATTACCTCGAACGAGGGAGCACAGTGCTCAATGTTCGATCATTCCTCTTCCAGGTTGCGACCAACCTGCTGGTCGACTGGGCCCGCAGGCGGCGGCGCGAACGTGAACAACTGCTGTCACTCGATGCACTGCAGGAAAAAGGATTTGAACTGCCACAGGAACGAAGTAAAACCGCTGAAACTGCGATGGACATAGACCGACTGCTCGAAAAAGCCGGCGTAAACCCCCTTTCGGAAAACACGCTTCTCCTTTTGCGTTATAAACAAGGACTTCCATTAACTGACATCGCCAAAAAGATGGGAATTAGCCGCAATGCCGTGGCTGTTCGTCTACATCGAGCTCTGAAAAATTTACGACTGGCATCCAAAGATTTTACGGCTAAAAGTAAAGCAACATCGACAAAGTCTGTGATTAGAATGTCGAAATAAATAAAATCAAGAGACGTTCTGTAATGCCGACGGAAGCTGCAACGTCCTAACAGTCCTTTGTATCTATTACCTCCTTCTATCATGTCTCGCTCGCGCTCGGTTGAAGCACTGCTTACGCGCATACTGGTGCGTTGTAAGCCACTTATTTCAGTCGTGGTTGTTTTGGCTATGGCCTCAACCATGATTTTTACGACTGAGTCGGTCGCCGCCTCGAGTTCGTTTTCCCCAAGCAGCCTTATCGGCGGCCTGATCGCAGCCCTCGCGGGCGGAAATCAGGACAGCGATGAAACCGCTACTGCTACATCCACGGTTGTCGCGGATGTGATCGATGCAGCAACGGCTCTGGCTGATGTGGATCAAGTGGACACGGGACCCGGTCCTAATAACCAGTCAGCTGATGTCATGCCGGATGCCAGCTCAACGCTGACAGGTACGGTGGACGCTCCAGCCGAAAACGATGTGGACATCGACCAGACCGGTGATCCGGCTGGCCAGAATAACCAAGACGCCACCTCGGACGCTGACGCGAGTAGCACCGTTGATTTGGGTGCAACTTCCGAAGCGGATGACACCACGGAAGTGGAACAGGAAACGGATGGTGACGGCAGCAATCAAGACATTGATGCCGATTCAGGCGCCGATGCGACGCTTGATGTTGGTGTAGATGCAGGAGCCGAGAACGGTGTAGAGATTGACCAGACAGGAGGAATTGGCCAGAACAACCAAAATGCGGAGTCCATGGCCGATGCCATTGCCGCGGCACTGAGCGACCTTATTGCGGAAGCCGTGAATAATAGCATCCTCTCCCAGTACGTCGGAGGCGGCTTGTTCGGTAACGCTAATCAACAGATTACGAATGTTACCAACAGCATTACGAACGTTGATGCCTCGCAGATCACCAATGCCATCAACAATAACCTCATCACGTTGATCGCGGGTGACGGTCAAAATAACCAGAATGTGATCGTCAATACGAATGCGGACGCCGCTGGTAACCAGAACATCGACGCCAGTTCGGAGAACACGGTCGAATCAACCCAGGAAATTGCCGGCGACGGTGACAACGCGAACCAAGA
>DATDTQ010000036.1:0-10611 GCA_035290765.1 Candidatus Peribacteraceae bacterium | reverse complement strand
GCAATAGAGCATGACGAGGTAGCTAATATAATCGTCACTGCTCTGCAAAAACTCGCTCAATACTCAGAAACTGAACTCAATCAATTAATTCGAGATGTTAATGATATTGGTGTTATGCGTCATGAGCATACATTGCCTCAGTCATCTCCTCTGGATGAGCGGCTTTTGGATGTCCTGGTGAGACTTGCGGCGGTTGAATATAGCCAAGTAGTGCAAGTTCGCCGACCTAATGAGTCACCGGAAATAGAGCAACTGACCCGAAGCAATATCTACCGGAAAATAGCCAGCTATCCTTTTCGAAAGTTAAGAGAGACGAAAGAGAATCAGGCAATCTCAGATGTAGTCGGGGAACTCCGTAAAAAACTTGGTTTGGTATAGAGATCCTAGGACTACCGTAAATTGATTTTAGGCTAGCAGAAGGCAAAAGAGCCTTACTGCTTTTGGCAAGAGTTTCTCCATTGCAAAGTAAAAAAGAAAGAGGAAAATGCCGCCAATTTCTCCTTTCCATATTATGAAGCACTTACATCATTCTGTTCTCTCGCCAAATGTATTGCTTGACGCACTTGAGGACGAAGAAGGCAGCCATGTTTTTGACAGTGAGGAAGCTTCAGAAGACGAAGGCTCAGATGTCCTTGGCCGGCGCGAGGATGTGATTGATGGTATGGAGGATATCCGGCGGCATTTTGAAGAAACTCTGGAGGCCGCCTAAATTCTCGTTCCAGTGGCTTGCTGTGAGTAAGTATTTCGCTCAGAGTCATTCGCCTCCGCTCATATCACGAGCATTGAGATCGTGGTTTACCATGAGCGCAACGAACGAAGTGAGCGGAGTCGAATGGTGCCCAGGAGAGGACTCGAACCTCCACGGGAGAGTAATTCCCACTAGCCCCTCAAGCTAGCGTGTCTACCATTCCACCACCTGGGCTTGTGCGTGGTGAAACCTAGGGTTTCCCCACGAGCCCCTTCCTAACGAGGTGGTCGCTCAGGCAAGCAAAGCCTGCCTTCGCGACATTTTGATTAGAGAAAGAGGCCCGAAAGATCAGCATTAGCATTGTAGCAAGGGCTTACGGAAGGACAAAGAATTGGAGCCCTATTTAGACAATATTCCGAAATATTGAAATACTGCAGGTGTGTTCTACTTCTTTGCGGTCGGCTCACTGCTGGCCTATGTGTTCCAGGATTTTTTGCTCATCCGGTATGCCCGGAAGATCGATGGTCTGAGCCTGGCGTTTTACAGAAATGTTTCTTTCTTTATCACATTGCTTCCGCTTTTGGCAGGAGCATCCAAGGCAGACGTATTCTTAGTTTGGCAGCAATGGCCTCTACTGCTTCTCTCAAGCGTGAGTGGGGGTGTGTTTCTGACGCTCTACAACACATCGATCCGTTTTCTCCCTGCGGGTATTCGCAGCGCGCTCGTACGAGCAGTCGCAACGATTACAATCGCAGTGATCGGTTGGTGGGTGTTTGATGAGAAGTTATCTTTCGTCACACTTGCTCTACTGGGCGTGATTCTCGGCGGAGCACTTGTTTTAGGCTACTCGCGCAGCAAGCTCGATCATCTCGATAGCCGAACGGGTATCGGCATCGCTCTGGCTGCATTCGCAGGACTGCCGCTGGCGGTCACCCATTTCTCGCTCATCGTGCTGAGTCGCAATGCCAATCCACTTGTCAGCAGTTATTTTTGGGAAACGTCGATAGCTGGTGCGTGCCTCATTCTCATTTTTTGCAGAAGCTTTCTTTGGCGAAAAGGATTGGAACGTATTTCTGCTCGCCATTTTTTCCTCATCGCTTTGGCTTCGTGGCCCACCCTTCTGGGAACGGGTCTTTATAGTTTGGCTGCTCGAGAAGGACCGGCTGCGATTCTGAATGGGATTGGTGGTCTCTCGATAGTCGTTTTAGCTTTACTGGCGTGGGCTTTTTATAAAGAACACTTAACCCGTTCACAGTGGATGAGTATTTCGGTCGTGGTCGTAGGTGTGGTTGCCCTCCAGTTTGTTTAATCGCAGGAAATTTCCCTTGCGCTCGGAATTGTAACGCACATACTCTTGGGCCAATGGTCGAGGGATCGCCCGACCACCGGCCGCCCCCGGAAGTGGCGCCCATCTTGGACCGTTGTAAACCGCTGCGGCGCATTTCTTATGCTGCGGTAGTTTTTGGCGGGATGGTGTGGGGCGTATTGAATACGAATCAGGCTCGTGCCCATGAAGCCGATTGGAAAGACGTTGTCCCTCCATCTACAACCATTGTGCTTCCGTCAACTGAACCCTCACAAAAAGAAAAAAGCCAAATGCTCGATCACGCCGCTCGCTCTGTTTTCCGAGTTGTTAGCCGGCCTCGACAAGGAAAAATCACTGCCGGTTGTGGTTTTATTTTGGAGGCGCCGACTGATGGAGACAAAGGCCCCAAGTATCATCCTGAAAGCGTTTACATGCTTTCCAACTATCATGTTATTGATAATGTCTATAAAGACGAAGGTCTAGCTCAGGTTGAATTGATTTTTCCGCGGCAAAATCACCGTCGCATTTCCGAAGTGCAACCGACGATTATTAGCTTACAAGAATACAATGCCCCTGATCTTGCTGTGCTTGAATATCCGGCGATTGCCTTGAAAGGTTTGGAAGTGACCGGCTTGGCATTATGCGACGAAGAGTATAGCCCTCAGAACGGACAAACAGTGCATTTGCTAAGTGGCGGGGGGAAAGGTTTGCATATTCACGATGTAGAGCCGGCAGAGCATAAAGTGACGCGCGAATGTGTTGAAGACATCAAGCGCCCGCACGCCGGATTGGCTTTTGTTTGTGACAATGGTGTTAAAGAAAAGGGCTCGTCGGGCTCGCCAACGCTCGTGTTTCGAGATTTGGGTAAACAGTGGAAATATACAGTGATGGGTATCCACCATGATACACAACCTGCACGGAATGAATTTGGCGCGATTCATCCGCGTACAATCAGAAAGTTTCTGGAAGACCAGGGTATTTTACGCAAGCGTTCCAACCAAGCCTCAACGTTTGCAATGAAAGAAGGCAGATGAGGCCTCAGGAGAACCCCTTGCCATAGCAGCCTGAATGCGTCCTTGGAGCCTTGTCAGGGGGCCTTTCCTTCACTAAGTTACCCCTTCGTGAGCCGAATTCACCTGTTTCTAATACCGCTGTTCGCGCTGGTCCTGCTGACCATTTAAAAAAGGCTTCCCGCCGCCATGCGACAGAAAGCCTCTTTTGAGATTTCGCTTTAATCGTCGATTGTTATCGTTGCCAGGGAAGGGGTGCCAATGCTGAGGCCGACGGGATTACTGAGCGAGAGCGAGAATGTCTCCTCCGGATTATTTTCGTCTACGTTGTCGGCTTTTACCGCAACAGTTACGGTTTTGGCGGACTCGCCGCTGCGGAATGTCACTGTTGTATCAATCGCAGTGAAATCGCTGGAGCCGGCTGAACCTCCACCCGTCATCACCTTCACCGAGCCTACGCCAGCAGTCCCAGATATGCGTTCAATGGTGACATTGCCGCTTGAGCCTTCTGCAATCCTATATTCGTCTGGCTTGAAGCGCAGTGAGCCGCTGCCCAAGACAACGCCGGAGATATCATCATCCTTGATAGTCACATCGGTACTGGAAACCAGGAGAACCGATCCGCCGGTCGGACTCTTCAGGCGGACCTGGAATTTTTTGTCACCTCCGGAATCATTGTCATCAATGATATTGACCGTGAATGATTTCTCGCTTTCACCACCCGCAAACGAGAGAGTGCCGCTTGTTGTTGTAAAATCAGACGAATCATCAGCCCCTCCGCTAATTTCAACAGTTTCATATTGGACCTCAACACTGCCGCTCGTTCCGCCCGTTCGTTCCACCACCACTGTCAGCTGGCCCGCATCTTCAGCAATCGCGTAGGCGCTGCCACCGAAGCTGAAGCCGCCCGCCGCGGGCGCGCTGCTGGTCGTACCGCCTCCGGCAGAGGAAGATGCCCCTGTCGCTCCGCCGTCATTATCCAAGATGCGAACAGTGACGACGCTGGTGCCCAAAGCACCGCCGCCGGTCGGATTACTCAGCGTGATGGTAAATGTTTCGGCGCTTTCACCCGAGGAATCGTTCTTCATGGGGACTGAAATGATTTGGGATGTTTCCCCATCGTCGAAAACAACTTGGCCAGACGATTGTGTGAAATCCTCACCGGCGACGGCCGTGCCGCTGGCTGTTTTCCAAGACACGCGTACCTCACCTTCCGATCCGCCGGTGCGAGCGATATTCACTGAGACTGACGCCGTGCTTTCGCTAATGTCAAAGTTCGTGGTCGAAAAACTAAGTGTTCCTGCTCCAGGAACAGTTGCTGCCTCGGATGAAGCAGCGGCCGAAGAGCGAGCGCGGGAGCTGCGGCTCTGGCTTCCGCTCAGATCTACTCCAATTTTGTCGGCAAATCGCTTCATAATGACGGCCACTTGGCCGCGAGTGACCGGGTCATTGGGCCCAAAGCGGCCATCCTGGTAACCAGTGATAATGCCGCCTTCATAGAGCGCGCCCACGGCAACGTCATAATAGGAATTCTCTTCCACGTCGGGAAAGATTCCCGAACCACTCAGGTCGGCGCGGACGGCCAAGTCAGCGCCCACCAGAAGTCCAAGTGTAAAAGTACTAAGGTAAAGAATGACTGCGGAACGTCGCATAGAAAATTGGGGGAGAAGATCCCCCTGAGTATATATCTGCTATTTTGATTTCAAAAGCTGCAGAAAGGCTGCTTCGTCTAAAATCTGTAGTTCAAGCGCTTGGGCGGCTGTGAGTTTGCTCCCAGTATCCTCTCCAGCCAATACATAGTCAGTTTTCTTACTGACGGCGGAGCTGACTTTACCGCCTCGTTCCTTGATCATTGCGCGTGCCTTCTCGCGACTCAGCTGAGGCAAGGTGCCGGTCAGGACGAAGATTTTGCCGCGCAGCGTCTGTGCCACACTTGTTCCACTTGGTTGCAGAGCGAT
Source organism: Candidatus Peribacteraceae bacterium (assembly GCA_035290765.1). Taxonomy (GTDB): domain Bacteria; phylum Patescibacteriota; class Gracilibacteria; order Peribacterales; family Peribacteraceae; genus DATDTQ01. Next base: position 5,649 of record DATDTQ010000036.1, on the reverse strand, counting down.
AACCCCGGCTTTCTCAAATTTATGGAGCATGTTTTGGTTGGCTTTCTCTGCAATCCAATCAAGGAGCGACGCCGCCACGACCGGCCCAACGCCGTCGATGGCGGCTAATTCATTTTCATCAAGCCGCTTTAGTGTTTGGATCAAGTCCGTCATGCTGATGCCGTCAATCGATTGAGACTGCGCTTCTTCACCAAAGAGTGACGTTTGGACCCTCTTGGGGCCCGCCTGCACCTTCAGCCGCTTGGTTTGCCAGGTGAGGCGGCGGGCGAGCAGTTCGGCTGTCTCACGGCCGATATGGCGAATGCCAAGGGCATAGAGAAAGCGGTCCAGCGGCAAGCGCTTGGCTCGCTCAATCTGAGCGCGCAAATTGGCGGCCTTCTTCTCTTTGAAGAGAGGCAGGCGGTGGAGCTCCTCATCGGTGAGTCGGAAGATATCAGCCAGGTCTGTGACCAATTCCAACTGCAGCAGTGCTTCCACAGTTTCTTGCCCCAGTCCTTCAATGTTGGCGGCGTAGCGCGACGCAAAATGTTCCAGTCGTTCTTGGAGCACCAACTCATGATTCGTATCGGCAAGCCGGTGGACCACTTCACCTTCCGGCCGCACAATCTCGGCCTTCGTACCGGGCAAGTGTTTTGGAATACGGAACGGTTTGCTTCCTTTCGGTCGTAAATTTTTCAGCACAGAAAGAACTTCGGGAATGATGTCACCGGCTTTCCGCACAATCACGGTATCGCCGATGCGCACGTCGAGCCGTTCGATTTCATCGGCATTGTGGAGGGTGGCCCGTGTCACCGTCGTTCCAGCGAGCTGCACCGGCGTGAGGTCAGCCACCGGTGTCACAGCGCCGGTTCGCCCGACTTGGAGCCGAATGCCTATGACCTGCGCGGTTTTTTGTTCCGCCGCAAATTTATACGCACGCGCCCAGCGCGGCGCTTTGGCCGTCGATCCCAGATCATGTTGGAGGCGACGGTTATTTACCTTCAGCACGAGGCCATCAATGTCGAACGGCAGCTGATTCCGTTTTTTTTCATACGTGGCAAACATCGTCCGAATCTCTTTGACGTTGTTTGTAAGTCGCGCGTGATCATCCACACCAAAACCCCAAGCTTTCAAGGTATCCATTAATTCTCGCTGCGTGGCAAAACCAAGCGCGTCGGCGGCCACATTATCAAGGCCGTAACAAAACATTTGCAAATCCCTCGCCGCGGCCACGCGCGGATCAAGCTGCCGCACAGTTCCTGCGGCGGCGTTGCGCGGATTGGCAAAACGATCGGCCGGAGCGAGCTTGGCGTTCACACGCTCTAGGCTCTTACGTGGCATATACACTTCACCCGAGACCTCTAATTGTTTTGGACCTTGTCTGTTCAGTTCGAACGAAAGAGGAATGGATTCAATTGGTCGGACGGTATGTGTTACGTCTTCACCCTCAATGCCGTTGCCACGCGTAGCGGCGCGGCGAAAGCGATACACAGATTTCCCGGCTGATGTAGTCTCTCGCTCATAGAGCAGCGCGATATTCAAACCGTCGATTTTCAACTCGCTCTGGAGCTCAAATTGCATGTCGTCGCGCCCCAGCGAGCGCCGCATTTGATCAAACCAATCCTCAATTTCCACTTCGGAAAAGCAGTCCTGCAGCGATTCTTTCGCGCGCAAATGCCGCACCTTGGGTAAGCGGCCGTCGAGCGGCGCGCCGACGCGTTGCGTGGGTGAATCAGCCGTGATGATGTCCGGAAATTCCTTTTCCAAATGAATGAGCTCTTGTTTCAGTGCATCGCGAACATCCTCGGAAACATCAGTCCGATTCTCAATGAAGTAGGCGCGGTTGAGACGCTTTATTTCCTCCCGCAATTTTTTTGCCCGAGTGCGAGCTTCACCAACCTTCATGCTTCTATCGTACTGTGCGCCGAAATTCTAAGCACGAAATTCTAAACTCTAAAAATCAGGGAAAGGGAGAATTTAGTGCCCCGTGCATTTCAGCAGTTCGTCAATTGCAATCTGACCGGTGTCTACGGACGATACGCCGCAATGATTGCTACTACCGCCATTGAAGAATTGGAGCGGATTGATGCCGCCATTCTCCGCATGATTTTGGAGCGCCGGCGCCATTGCTTGGGCCTGACGGCAGAGGAGCGGGAGGCCCTGGATGAACGCGAGATCGTCGCTTTCTGGCTGGAAGAGGGCGGAGATGCCGGATTAGAAGACGGACCCCTGGAAAGCGTGGCTAAAGGCGTCTTAAAGCTGTGCACGCAGAAAGAAGACTAGTTGGCTTCGCATCGACTCCAGGCCCGGAAAGGTTGAGCAGGTTTAGTAGGTTTAGTATGTTTTGACCTACCGAACCTTCTAAACGTCCCAAACCTGTTAAACCGACAATCTGAGGAATAGCAACATAGAGGTTTTTGAGGTATAATGTTTTGATGCCTGGAATAGATCCAAATTCCATTTTCCGCAAAGCGTTTGAGATGAACGCTTCAGACGTGCACATTGCCGAGGGCAAGCCCATTATTTTCCGGGTCGAGGGTGACCTGACGCCGGCCAGTTCGGGTATAGCCACAGCCGAAGATGTAACAGATATTGTCCGCGAGGTGTTGGGAGTCCACTACGATCGGTTCCAAAAAGAACGGGAAGTCGACGTTTCGTACGTGGTCGACCAGAGCCTGCGCTTACGTGTAAACTGCCACTTCGAGCGCGGCTTTCCGGGAATGGTAGCTCGTCTTATTCCGACTCAAGTTCCCACATTAACTGAGGTTGGCCTGACCGGCATTGCTGAAAAATTCTGTCGCTTACACGAAGGCTTGATCCTCCTGACAGGCCCGACAGGCGCCGGTAAGTCGACGTCGATGGCAGCCATGATTGATAAGATTCTGCGCGAACAAACTGTTCACATCATCACGCTGGAAGACCCAGTGGAATTCCTGTTTGACCGCGGTGGCAGTGGACTGGTACGTCAGCGGCAATACGGCGAAGACTTCACGAGCTTTGGCGAAGCGTTGCGGCGTGTGCTACGCCAAGACCCGGATGTCGTGATGGTCGGGGAAATGCGTGATCTAGAAACAATCCGGACAACGTTGACGTTGGCGGAAACCGGTCACCTCGTCTTTGCCACACTCCATACGCCAAACGCGGCGCAAACAATCGGCCGTATCATCGATGTTTTTCCGCCGCACCAGCAACCCCAAATTCGGAGCCAGTTATCGCTGTCGCTCAAGGTGATCATAGCGCAGCGCTTGATACCTGACGTGCATGATAAGCTCATTCCACTCCGCGAAGTTCTAATCAACACGCGAGCAGTCGCCAACATTATTCGCGATAATCGTGTTCATGAATTGCCTTCGGTTCTCCAAATGGGAGGAGAAGAGGGCATGATGACATTCGATAAAGAAGCAAAGCGGCTGCTTGATAGCGGCGTGATCACTGAAGAGACGTATACAGAGACTCTGGGGATCATCCGTCTGATGGATGATAAATAGGATGAGTTCTATTCAAATCAGGAACCTGTATAGAGCCCTTCTGTAAGCCAAAAAATAGATATTTTTTTCTGCGGGTTAGCTTGGCCGTAGTCAAATATTCTTTACAGTCTGATTTTTTACTGTATCGTACGGGTTTGTATATGCCGGGACTGCCCGCCAGCATCGAAGGCTATCTGCGTGAGACAGGTTTCTCCACGACAGAACTCCTAGTTCTCAGCCACCTCCTGGGGGGAGGCAGCATGACGCTGCGACAACTGGCGGCCAAAACAGGTAAAAGCACGGGAGTCCTAGATCAAGCCACAAAGAAGCTGTTACAACGTGGAATCTTGGAACGTGAACAAGTGAACGAGGGTAGTCGTTTTGCTGTTGATTCATTGAACGCAATTCGCACCTGGTTGGAATCCGAACAGCGGCAGCAGCTGGAACGTCAACGGCGGCGGTCTGAAGATCTTGAGGCATTTCTTGAGACGATTTCTTTTACGAGACGTCGGCCTCATCTTGAATATTACGAAGGGGAAACGGCGTTCGCCGACTTTCTGCACCGCTTATTGGCTGAGGCTGATGAGGAAATTCTGCAATATCTGCCCATCTCAGACAAAGAGGAACATGATCCATATTTTGAAGCGCGGGGGAAATGGACCCGCAAATGCGGTCGACAAAAGATTCAAGTCCGCGTGATTGCTCCCGATACAATGCTTGGCCGGCGGTATCGCGAGCGAGATGCCTTAGAGCACCGTGTTACTGCCTTGCTGCAGTCCGAACGGTGCCAATTTTCCCATGAGCAATTTTTCACAGGTGATTGGTTGGGATCTTGTGATCATCACGTGAAACGCTATTCCCTGATCCGTTTTCCCGAATTTGTCCGAGGCCAACGCTTCCTCTTTCATTCTTTTTGGAAAGAAGCGCAAGCGCCTAAGGTCCTTTTCTTTTCCGGGCAGTCACCAAAGGTTCAGCCTTCACCCACCACCTCGCTGCCTGCTACTATTACTGCATGATGGCTGAGGCAGCTACGCAGGAGGCAGAAGAAAAAGAAAGCCGGTGTCCTTGCCGTGGTGGTTTGTTACTTGAACGAAAATTAAAGCATTTCTGCTCTGACTGTGGGCAACTATGTGAGGCCTGTTGCGATGGTGGTATGTATTGAATAATATATGAGCCCTTTAGTAAGCCAAAAAATGGCCATGAAAGATGAATAAACAACGATTTATTATGCAGGGCTAGGATTACCTCTTGCGCATGAAAAATAAATCATCTACGATGGCGTGATTTGCATGAGAGCCCTATGGGAAGCCAAATAATGCAGATCAAAGACAAATACTCACATAACCCCGTCCGGCCGGACACCTTTCCATCGATACGCTCGTCAAGGACGAGCTAGCAAACGCTCCTTCACATCACCGCCTGAATCCGTAGAGAGAGTAGTAGCCGTTACGACGCTCCACTCAATCACCCACCTCATGCTCTGAGCACTGGAACCCGTCTGCGGTTACTACCCTCTCTACTCTGCGACGTCGCCACGTATACCGCGCTCATGCTTTCAGCCATCTTGATCGCCAGCACACTGAGGTACTTTACGTGGTGCGCCACCCTCCAATCGCCTGTGTTCCCCTTCGCTTTATGCGATGTTCGGTGAACCGTTCCGGCGGACTCGGACGGTCCCGAGAATAAACAAGAGACCAGAGCAAGGTAGACAGTTGGGAAACCTCATCCCACCCTCCAAAGGTTCGCTCAGCTCACAACGATGAGTCTGATAGCGCCGAGGAGAACACCAAAACAAAAAGGTCAGCGTTAGCTGGCCTTTTTTGTAGCGTGAAAAAAAATTGCATAGTACGCGGAATAAATTCCGGTGCAACACCGACGTTAGCCGGCGGCTTAAGCCGCCGGCTAACAGCAATCGAGTGCGAATTTATTCGAAAAAAAGCCAGTTCCCGATACAAAGGGGAACCGGCCGCACAGCTAATTCATCAATTCGTGTTCCAGCAACCACCGCTTAGTCTTCGAGCCCAACGCAAAGCCACCACAACGAAACTTATTGTCGCCACTGGCTGGCAAAATTCGATGGCAGGGAACGAGGATCAGCAGAGGGTTTTTGTTGAGCGCATTGCCGACGGCGCGGGCCGCCTTGGGACGACCAACGCGTTTGGCAATCTCGCCATAGGTGACAGTCTGACCGGCTGGTATTTTC
>DATDTQ010000035.1:0-6454 GCA_035290765.1 Candidatus Peribacteraceae bacterium | reverse complement strand
ATTACCGCAATTAGGAACCGATAAGGCAATGAAGCAAATATCTGTAGACCGCGCTGCGAAAATTGTCGGTGTCTCATCGGCCACAATGAGAAACTGGGCAAAAGCCGGACATATAGCTCCTACAAAAACAAGGCCTCTTTCCTTCACGGAAATGGAAGTGATGAGCCTTAAAAACCAACTTAGCTCTGGCTCACTACAGAAGCTAAAAACACGAGCCAATAAAGTACGGTCTGAAGAAAATATTCTGCCAAACGAATACGCGGCAAACAACGATCTGGTCGAGAACATAAAAGCCATAATTGATCTCGTTGATCGCAATAAACTTGACACAGAGATTGTACTTTTTGTTGCCTCTTTGCGTCTGCTAGAGATCGACAAAGAGGTGTCTAGAGAACCGGCAACTGACATATTTGACTTTAATTCATTTAAAGCTTGGCAGCGAAACTCAACAAGAGACGAAATCGAAAAATGGCGTTGCACATTAGGCAATGTCGAGCGAAAGGATCAGTACGCAACTATTTACGAATTATTAACACCAATAGTGGGTGATGATTATCTTGGACTTCTGTACCAGTGCCTGTCTGTGGAGGGCAAAAAATCTGAGGGTGGCGCATACTATACCCCTTCAAAAATAGTTGAAGACTCATTGCATCAATATGCAAATTCAAAGTATGAAACCTTTCTTGACCCATGTTGCGGAGCAGGAAAATATCTAATTTACGCTGCAAAACTTCTTCAGCTTAGGCCAGAAAATATCTACGGTTTTGATATTGACGCTACTGCGGTAAAGCTTGCACGAATCAATTTGCTTAGAGCATTCAAGTGCCAAGAGTTTTCGCCGCACATTTATTGCTTGGATTCTCTGAATGGCTTAGCCACTGGTGAAATGTTTTGTGAGACAAACGACTTAATTGGAACAATAGATATTGTCGCAACTAACCCGCCATGGGGTGCATACAAAAACTGCGGCGTTTTGCCACAATTTTCGAATCAGATAAAGTCGGGCGAAACATTTTCTATGTTCTTGGCGAAATCCCTGAGCCTTCTTAGAAGTGGCGGCCAACTTTCGTTTGTGCTGCCAGAGTCGATTCTAAAAATTAAGACACACTCTGATATACGGAAAGTTCTTTTGGGCCATGGCAATATTTCAAAAATAGCGAAACTTGGACAGCAATTTACTGGTGTTTTTACTCCTGTAATACGACTGGATTTTATTAAAGGGGCACCAAATCCAAACTGGCTTGTATCCATAGAGGAAAATAAACATGTCTCTCGCATTGAGCAGGCAAGGTTCCTTTCTAATGACAATTATGCGTTTGACGTAAACGTGAGTGTAAATGAAGAAATTCTGTTAAATAAAATCTACGCGACAGACCATTTAACGCTTTTTAAGAATGCGGAATGGGCGCTTGGGATTGTTACGGGCGACAACAAAAGACACATCCTTGATGTTCATGAAAAGAATTCGGAAGCCGTGTTTCGCGGGGCTGATGTTCATCAATTTCGGCTAGCTGAACCAAGGTCATTTATCCACTTCACGCCAAACAATTTCCAGCAGGTAGCGCCAGAACGTTTTTTCAGATTGCCAGAGAAGCTGATTTACAGGTTTATCTCAAAAACCTTAGTCTTTGCATATGATGACAAACAGAGATTGACGCTCAATAGTGCAAATATTTTAGTTCCACGCATCCCCGATATGAGTATAAAAGTTGCGCTTGCCTATTTGAACTCAAGCGTCTTTCAGTATGTATTCAAAAAGAAGTTTTCTACGCATAAGGTGCTTCGAGGCGACATGGAAAAACTTCCATTCCCGGTAATTGCCAAAACCGTGCATGACCAGATAGAGGGAATGGTTGAGTTAATTTTAGAAGGACACTACGTGCGCGAAGAAATTGATGAGTTAATCTTTTCAACATTTCATCTTTCGAGTGAAGACGTCGCACTAATCAAAAACGAAGTGAGGAATTAAGATGGAACAGTTAAAAGAGAAGTTGATGCGTCTTGTTCACGAACTCGAAAAAGAGAAGCACGATGATGTAATGCAGAGGCTGGATGATCTGGTATCGGTTTATCCATTCAACGAATATGAATTTCTTATCTCATCGCTGATGGGCTATCGGAAAATATCAACTGATGAGTACTACGAACTTCGAGACGACTACATTGCAAGAAATATGTTCATGTATGTCTTTGAAATCAGTGCCCCTAGAGGATTCGGTGAGGCTTGGGCACAGGGGCACCTAAAAGAAATCTGTCCTGAGCTAATAAAACCAACGAAGAAGTTAGACCCAGCGTACTCAGGGCAATATGATTTCTTTTTGGACGGGAAAATTCGAATCGAGGTTAAGGCATCCAGAGCCGTTGATTTTGATAGTCGCGAAGCGTTGTATGTCAAAGCACTATCTTCCGATTCGAAGTTACGGTTTGACATGAACTTCCAACAAGTCAAGCCTGACTGTTGCGACGTGTTTATTTGGGTCGGTGTTTGGCGAGATGTAATTAGATACTGGGTACTTTCGTCTGACGAAGTTGCAGGGAACAAATACTACTCAACTGGACAACATAGAGGAAACACTGGTGAAGGCCAAATACATGTCAAAGATGATAATGTAGGCGAGTTCGCCCTCTTTGAATCCGCTCCCCGAGTTCTCCTCGATAAAATCCGTGGTGCTTATGAACGGCAGAAAGGTGCATAACCCTGACCTCGGCATCGAGGACAGCCTGTTCTCCGAACGATTCCTGCGTCAGCCGCCACGCAAGTGGATTGATTGATGGACACCTGATGCTGCGAACGGTCACGTTCTTTTCGGTTCTGCTGCTGGCGCCGCTGGCGGTGCAGGCTGAGGTCACGCTCTCCGGCTTCATGCAGCAGAACACGGCCTTCAACACCGACGGGCAAAATCCCGATGGCCGCCATTACAAGTGGCTGGAGGAGCGCGCCCAGATCAAGCTTGACGCCACCGGCGATGCATGGCGGCTTCTGGCGAAGGGCGATCTGGCCTACGATCACCTTGGCCGCCAGAATGAGAGTGAATTGCGCGAGGGCTACATTGACTATGCGGGAGGCAACTGGGATTTGCGCCTTGGCCGGCAGGTCATCACCTGGGGCCTGGGCGACCTGGTGTTTGTGAACGACTTTTTTCCCAAAGATCACGAGGCGCTCTTCGCCGGGCGACCGCTGGAATACCTCAAGCGCGGCGTGGATGCCGTGAAGCTGGGCGCCTATCCCGAGTTTGCTTCGTTCGAGTTGGTGCTGTCACCGGATTTCCGTGAGAGCCGCATCCCGGACGCGCGCCGATTCCGGCTTTACGACCCGATGCCAACGGTCGTCAACCGCGAAACCGTCAAACCGGAAGAAGGGGACGTTGGGTTGCGCGCTTACCGCGATGTCGCAGGCTATGATGCGGCGCTCTACTTGTATCGCGGCTTCCAGCGCACGCCCTCGATGCGGCCGGACAATATGACGGCGCCGACGAGGATCACCTATTTCTATCCAAAGCTCTCAGTCTACGGCGCCAGCCTTTCCGGGCGTGCGGGCGAAGGGGTGATGAGCCTGGAAGCGGCCTACTACGACTCGCGTGAAGACCGTTCTGGTGATGATTTCACAGTGCCTAACTCGCAGACGCGACTGCTCGCCGGCTACCAGATACAGCCGGTGGAGGATGTCTCGCTCGGCTTCCAGTACTACGCCGAAACCATGCACGACTACGACGCCTACCTCGCTGCGCTGCCCGCCGGCTTCCCGGTCGAGAAGCGCTGGAGTCATACCGTTACGGCGCGGCTGACGCAGTTCTTCCTGCATCAGACGCTGCGACTTTCCGCCTATGCCTCGTACAACACCGGCAACGGCGACCACTTCGTAAACCCGGAACTGCGCTATAGTTTCACCGACAGAGTATGGGGCGCGGCCGGAGCCAACTTCTTCGGCGGCAAGCCGTGGGGCCAGTTCGGGCAACTCGCGCGCGACGATAACGTGTATCTCCAGGCTCGTTACGAATTCTGACTTCAGGGCACCTCTATAAATCCAAACTCCGTTGCGATACTGCGTTGCTCAAGAAATTTTATCGCTTACATATCAGACATATGCTGCGCGCCAAAAATTTATTTCGCGCCTTGTCTCACTTAGGATTTTGAATTTATAGAGGCGCCCTTCAACCATGAAACGCAGAGGAGGCATGACATGATAAATGACTGGGGCAGTTTCGGTTGGTGGGGTATGGGCTTTGGCATGGTGCTCATGCTCCTGTTCTGGATACTGGTCATTCTCGGTATTGTGGTGCTGATCCGGTGGCTGCTAGTGCAGTCGCCGCCAGGTCGCGGCTCACGCGACAAAACACCATTGGAGATCGTGCAAGAGCGCTATGCACGCGGCGAGATCGACCGTGAGGAATACGAGCAGAAAAAGCGTGATCTGGAGCCGTGAACGTGCGCGGCACTGAGCCGTCCGGCTATGACGCTTGGTACGACACAACGCGCGGCCGCTGGATCGGCGAGACCGAGTTCCGGCTACTGCGCCATCTGCTCGACCCCCGGCCCGGGGAGAGCATGCTTGATGTGGGCTGCGGCACCGGCTGGTTCACCCGGCGCTTTGCGGCCCTGCCGGAACTGCGCGTGACCGGCATCGATCCAAATTCCGAATGGCTCGCCTACGCGCGCGGTCGTGACGCGAGGACGCACTATCTGGAGGGAGATGCCCGTGCCCTGCCATTTATTGACGCGAGCTTCGACCGCGTAGTATCCGTGACCGCACTGTGTTTCATAAAAGACTGGCCGCGCGCCTTGCAGGAAATCGTGCGAGTCACCCGCACCAGTTTCGCCATCGGCGTGCTCAATCGAACAAGTCTGTTGTGGCGCGACAAGGGCCGAGGCGGCAGTACCGGCGCATACCACGGCGCGCACTGGCATATGAGAGCAGAACTCCGCACTGCCCTCGACAACTTGCCTGTAAACAACATCCGATTCCGCACAGCGATCTTCGTGCCTTCCGGGTCGGGCATCGCGCGTGTCACTGAATATGTGCTTCCGAACACGCTGCCTTGGGGTGGCTTCCTTGTAGTTACGGGAGAGGTCACGCGTGCCAGCATCACACGGTAACGGTATCAGCGCCATCAATGCGCATCAGGCATCCGACAATCTCACTATCTCACAATCGGTGAAACGGTAGCGCAACTTATTGAGGATTACATATTTGAAGACAGAGTCTCCGCATCTCGTAGGTCGGGCTACGCCCGACGCGGCGGGCAAAGCCCGCCCTACGGTAAATCACTTAACAGTCATGAATTATGTAAAGCTCAATAGAAGCCCGCCCCTGCAAAGGAGCGGGCTTTTTTCATCAGTGTGAACGTGAAGTCACGGCTATGCGCTCGTAATAGCGCGCGCGGTAAAGCAATCGAGTCTGGCTGGGGGCGTCACTGAATTCGGCACGGTCATGTAATACGTTATTGCACAACAGCCCCATGCCGGGTTCGAGCCGCGTGCGGAGGATGTGCGGCACGTCCGAAGCGAGCAGTCTTTCCAGCGCGGCTACGGCTGCCAGAGTATCCGCGTCCTGCTTCCATACTATGCTGCGGGTGCGTGCGGTATAGCGCATGTGCAGGTCACCGGTTGACGGGTCTGTCGAAAATACCGGGCCGGTTTGCGCGGCACGCGCCACGCCATATTCGTCGGTGCGCTCGGGTATCGTCATCGCATCCGGTGCGGACAATGCGCGGATGAAATCAACATTGCTGTCGCGCAACATCAAGTAGGCGATCTCATGATCCATCAGGCGATTCTCGCCGCCTTGTCCGGCACTCTGCACGCAATGCAATATCATGCCGCGTACCTGCCGTTCAGGCGGGTTGTAATAGCCATCGGTATGCCATTTGATGGCACGGTCGGTATAGGGGATATATGCCTGCCGCTGCCCATCGTCAGCACATACGGTGACGCGCGTGATGCCCTGTTCGCCTGCCAGCCAATTCGCATCCAGGCTATTCAGTCCGAACTGCGATCCGAACTGGCGCACCATGTCCTCATCGGCCATATCGGTGCGGGTGGCATAGATCGCCATGTTGCTGCGCTGGCAACGTTCCAATAGAGCGGCGTGTTCAGCCGCAGTCAGTGTGCGTGGATCGTTGATTTCGACGATCAACTCGTCGATGCTGGTGATGGCGTTAGCCAGCTTCTGATCGCGCCAGCGCAGGTAGGTATCAGGATTATCGAGGTTGAATGGATTTTTCATCGATCTGGCATTCGTGGGGCAGGTCTTGTTCCGAATCTAGTACCATGTAACACCTGAATCTTCAAACCAACCCCTCCAAACCTCCCCTTGTCAGGGGAGGCTTAAAGGCTTCCCCCCTGACAAGGGGGACTGAGGGGGGTTGGATTAAGGTGTTACTGTGTACTAGACATCTGACTGGTGAAACTACTAGCCAATCCACTAGGCTGTCAAAAGACTACAGCCAAGTGGCCA
>DATDTQ010000034.1:0-2857 GCA_035290765.1 Candidatus Peribacteraceae bacterium | reverse complement strand
TCTCTTTTGCAGGTTCCAAGTGAGTGCAGAGGCATTGTTGTTGTGAAAATGTTCCATTTCCATGTGCACACTTTACTAACAAAATAACTTTTGTCAAACATGCAGTTCAACGTTATTGTTTCCGCGTGCGTCAGCGTGCATGGCTTCTGTTCTGCGCAGGCGGGAGTTTCATCATTTCCTTGGCGGCTGCGACGCTGACTGAGTTTTTGTTAACAAACAGAATTCCGATTGTGGGCAGCGCCATTGGGCTGCAAAAAGCACACAACCTTGGCATCGTCTTTGGCATCGGACTGGGTCCATTGCAAACGGCGTTCATCATCATCGCGCTCGCGCTTGTGGCGGCGGCGGCGTGGCGGACGCCTAATAGCCGCTCTGAACAAGCCGGCTTTGGCTTGATTGTGGGCGGCGGACTGGCGAATCTCATCGACCGGCTGATTGATGGATATGTAACGGACATGATCCAAATTGGCTCTTTTCCGGTATTCAATATTGCTGATGCTTGCATTAACCTGGGGGTTGCCGTTCTTCTCATTGGGCTGCTTAAAAAGAAAATTGAAAATTGAGAATTGATTATTTTCAATATTCAATCATCAATTTTCAAAGGTGTTCCTATAGCAGGCTCATCAAGTGAGCTAGGATAGAAGAGCATGGATACCCGGTATCGCATTACAGGTGGCACGCCTCTCCGCGGCGAAATAACCATCAGTGGCTCCAAAAATGCCGCTCTACCGTTAATTGCGGCTAGTTTATTGTGTGAGGGCGAAACGGTCCTGCATAACGTGCCGGACCTCAGTGACGTTCGCACCATGCTTCGCATTCTAGACTTCTTGGGAGCCAAGACTGATTTTGCAAATGGCGCCGTACGTATCGATGCTCGTCATGCAGAATCGAAAGAAATTCAGAGCGATCTCGTCGGGAAATTGCGGGGTTCCATCGTTTTACTTGGTCCACTCCTCGCACGGTTCGGCGTCGTCCGCATGGCGTATCCAGGTGGCTGTGTTCTCGGCAAGCGACCGGTGGAAGCACACATATCTGCGTTCGAACAAATGGGCGTGGAGAATATGAGCACGGACGAATTCATTCATCTGCAAGGCACTCTCAAACCCGGTCGCGTCATCCTTCCTGAGTTCTCAGTGACGGCGACCGAAAACGTCATCCTCGCGGCGGCCCGCCTGCCGGGCGAGACGCGCATTGACCTGGCGGCGGGGGAGCCGCACGTCCAGGTGGTGGAGCGCTTTGTGGCGGCCTGCGGGGCCGAAGTCACTGGGATTGGTTCGCACCAGGTTATTATTAAAGGAAGAAAGAATCTTCAATGCATCAAAGAACGGGTGATCTCCGATTACTTAGAAGCGGGCGGCTTTGTCATCGCCGCGTTAGTCACAGGTGGGAAGCTGACTTTGCACGACGTCGAAGAGGAGCACCTTCTATCCTTCTTAGCGGCAGTAAAACGACTGGGTGGGAAGTTCGAGTATCAAGGCAGTTCGACAGCGCTTCCTTCGTCTGAGCTCAGGACAGGCACTGCAGGCGGAACTCTTCAAATAGACGGTGCCGGTTCAAATTTGGTGGCTACGCGAATTCAAACGAATATTTTCCCCGGTTTCCCAACCGATCTTCAGGCGCCGTTCGGCGTGGCAATGACACAAGCCCAAGGCGTCAGTCGCATCTTCGAGTGTTTGTACGAGGGGCGCATGGCTTATCTCTTTGAACTGGAAAAAATGGGTGCCCATGTGGAAATTCTGAATTCCCATCAGGCGCTCATCATCGGCCCAACGCCTTTACGTGGTCGGGCCGTCGCCAGTAACGACATCCGCGCGGGCGCGGCGATGGTCTATGCCGCGCTGGCGGCGGAAGGAGAAACAATCATCTCCGATGTCCGGTACATTGAAAGAGGCTACGATCGGCTGGAAGAGAAACTGCGGAGCGTGGGCGCTAACATCGAGAAAATCGAATAATCTGAATGAAAAGAAGCTAAGGATTAAAAAGAAGCTAAAGAACATCTTTAGCTTCCTTAGCTTCATTTTCTTCATTATCATCTGTCAGTCATGTTGACCTTTACCGCTCTTGGCCCCACGACCGTCCGTCTCCAACATCCCGAAGGAGGGCTGGTGGTTTTTCCGACGACGAAAGGCAAAAGTGAGGATCTGCAACTCCGGGAAAAGCCCGACGACGAGCCAGCTAAAGGCACAGTTTCCTGGCCTGGTGAATACGACATTAAAGGAGTGGCCATCCGTGGTATCGGCCATGACGAGGGCGCGATCGTGTCATACGCGGTGAATGTGGATGGAACACGTTGCGCGTTCTTATCATCGCCACTTCGCGACTGGAGTGATCATGAACTGGAATTACTCGGCGATATTGATGTTCTGGCCATTCCCACCGGCGATCCAAAAATCTTTCAAAAGCTCGTCGATGAAATCGATCCGCGTGTCTTAATTCCTCTCACTGCCGAAGGCGGCAAGCAGGCTGAATGTTTAAAAATCAGCGGCGCTCAAGGCGTGGAGGCCGTGAAAGAATATAAAATTAAAGGCGGCCTACCGACGGAGGGTCGCGAGGTGGTGTTGTTGGAGGTTAAAAAGTAGTAGTTAAAAGATGGCTTGCCATGAGCGAGCGTTAGCGAACTCCAGGGGCTCTTCGACTCTCTTCGCTTCGCTCCGTTTGCTCAGAGTCATTCGACTCGCGCGTTTAATTGGCCCGAGCCGCGAAGGCGCGAGTCGAATGGTGGCCCCAGCAGGAATCGAACCTGCATTTATCCCTTAGGAGAGGATTGTTCTATCCATTGAACTATGGGGCCAACTGGCATTATTTATGGTACCATGCGGCAGATGCGTCGCCTTACCTTTGCTGTAGCAGTTCTCGC
>DATDTQ010000033.1:0-3292 GCA_035290765.1 Candidatus Peribacteraceae bacterium | reverse complement strand
GCATAAAGATCGCTGCGCGGGGCAAGTGCGACACCCTGTTTAGCCACCGACCCTCCATGTTTCGGTAAGATGCATCCCATGAATCCCGACCACTTGCTCATCGCAATCGTTGCCGTGGCATTCGCTGCCAGCCCGCTGCCCTTGTTGTTGCAGCGTTTCGGCAGAAAAATCTCGGCCATCGGCGCCGCGTTCGCGCTGCTCGGCTCGGTGGGCCTGGCGCGCCTGCCGGATTTTTTTACCCGGCTGCACGGCCCGACCAAGGCGACCACGCTCGGCGTGGGCGCGATGGTGCTGGCCTCCGCCGTGTATTTCAGCTACCCAGAAAGGGGTGAGCCTGCACGAGATCGCGGTGATGCTGTTCCTGTTCATCACCGCGCCGGTGTCCGCGCACCTGCTGTCCAAGGCGGCGCTGCACCGGGGCAAGGATGAAAATGACAAGGAAATCGTTGTTGCAGATGAATAAAATTCGCATACCCATGCGGCTGCGTCGTTTGCCCCTCAACCCAACACGGGATACTATCCGCAGCCATGGCAAATCGTGTCAATAACAAGATGACCAACCCTCAACAGCGATACCTCCAGACCATTCGACAGGCCGAAATCTGGGCGCATTGCGGTGAAGGTCATCAACCACTTGGGGATGAGGTGATAAAGGTGTTTAAGGTAGACTGATGAAAACTTTACAATACTGGACAAAATTAAATTTGTTCGGTGATACGTTAGGCGTGAACAAATAATTCGAGGCAAGCGATATGGCGAAAATTGAAGGGTTCCGAATAAAAAACTTTAGAACGTTGAAAGACGTAACACTTGGTCGCCTGTGGAACCAGCAGCACGCAGAACCTCTCACGCCCATGACGGCAGTAATTGGGAAAAATGGCGTGGGTAAGAGCACCCTGTTCGATGCATTTGGTTTCTTAGCAGATGCATTGAAGTCTGGTGTTGAAGAGGCCTGTGATTTACGCGGTCGCGGCGGTTTTGAAAAGATACGCGCTCAAGGACAAGAAGGCCCGATTGAGTTTGAGGTTTATTACAAGGAAGACGGAAATGCACGTCCGATTACCTATGAGATTTCAATTGATGTGGACAACTCTGGACGCCCTTTTGTCCTAAAAGAACGCCTTCGGCAGAGACGCAAAGGCCAATCACGCGGCTGGCCATTTTCTTTTCTTATTTTAAATAGCGGGAAAGGCGTTGTCTGGAAAGGTGAGCAAGAAGGTCTTGATGAAGAAAGCGAAGATTTCGATCTTTTTGGATTGATGGAATCAATTAAAACGGGTGAGGCAAAAGAGGAATCAAAAGAAACCGAAATTGTTGAACTGGAAGATAAACGTAAACTCGGAATTGCAACGCTTGGGGCACTAAAACAGCACCCGAGGATTTCCACTTTTCGTAAATTTATTGAGGGGTGGTATTTAAGTTATTTCACCCCTGATGCAGCACGGAGCATGCCTCTTGCTGGCCCGCAGAAGCACCTCAATATTCACGGTGACAACCTCGGTAATGTCGTGCAATTCATGGAGCGCGAACACCCTAAACGTTTTCAAACCATATTGGATCGGATTGCTGAAAAAATTCCTGGCATTGACAAGATTGACACAGAAAAGACGAACGATGGACGATTGCTCCTCCGGTTTAATGACAAAGGTTTTAATGACCCATTTTACGCTCAGCAAATGTCTGATGGGACACTGAAAGTTTTCGCATATCTGCTACTGCTGGAAGACCCGAATCCACCACCATTCCTATGTATTGAAGAGCCGGAAAATGGCCTGTACCACAAACTATTAGAATCACTTGCAAGAGAATTTCGTGAACATGCTACCGGCAGGAAGGGCGGGTCGCAGGTATTTATTACGACACATCAGCCTTATTTTGTTGATGCCCTTGAACCTGATGAAGTCTGGATTCTGGAAAAAGGCTCGGACGGTTATTCAATTATTCGGCGGGCAAGTGACGACGAAATCGTGAAAAACATGGTAGCAGAGGGACTGCCTCTGGGCGGACTATGGTATAGCGACTATCTGGATGCAAGGTCACCCGATGCATTTTGAGATACTCGTTGAAGACCAATCTGGGAAAAAAGCACTAGACATTCTTGTTCCCAAGATCATTGGTGATGGTCACACTTTCAAAGTTCACCCATACAAGGGAATTGGTCGTATTCCCCAAAACCTTAATGGTAAGGCTGATGCAAGCAAACGAATTCTGCTAGATCAGCTCCCAAAATTGCTCAGGGGTTATGGAAATACATTTGCCAATTATCCCGATGATTATCCGGCTGCGGTAATTTTGGTCTGTGACCTTGACGATAAGTGCCTGAAGACTTTCCGCCAAGAGCTTTTTGCGATTCTGAATGCCTGCAACCCAAAACCGGAGACTCGTTTTTGCATCGCGATTGAGGAAGGTGAAGCATGGTTTCTGGGGAACATTCCGGCGATTAAAGCGGCTTATCCAAAAGTTAAGGGGCCAGTTTTAGACGCATACGAATCTGATGAAATTTGTGGTACTTGGGAATGCCTGGCTAACGCCGTTTTTCCAGGTGGCGCACAAGCACTATCTAACAAAGGTTGGCGGGCAGTCGGTGAAGAGAAATCAGTTTGGTCTGAGAGAATCGCTCCACATATGGATGTTGCAAACAATTCATCACCAAGTTTTGATTACTTCAAGGCGAAGCTCCAGGAATTAGCGGAATCCGAGCTGGATTGATGGATTTCCGTATTGCTGACACCTTGACCGACATTTGAGTTATGGCCGATCCCAAACAATTCCTGATCTACCAAAGCGAAGACGGTGCCACCCGCATCGACGTGATGCTGGAGGCGGAAACGCTTTGGCTGAACCAGAAGCAGTTGACCGAGTTGTTCGGCAAGGCCAAGGGAACGATCAGCGAGCACATCAAGCACATTTTCGAGGACGGCGAACTGACGCCGGAGGCAACTGTTCGGTTTTTCCGAACAGTTCAAAACGAAGGCGGGCGGGAGGTTGGCCGAGAGGTTGAGCATTACAACTTGGACATGGTGCTGGCCTTGGGCTTCCGGGTGCGCAGCCCGGTCGGCGTGCGTTTCAGGCAGTGGGCCAAAGACAAGTTGAAGGAATACATCGTCAAGGGCTTTGTGCTGGACGACGCGCGCTTGAAGAATCCGGGCAAGGGTCGCGACTACTTCGATGAGCTGACGCGCCGCCTGCAAGACATCCGCACCAGTGAGCGGCGCTTCTACCAGAAGATCACGGATATCTACGCCACCAGCGTGGATTACGACGGCAGCCACCCGCTGACGCAGGAGTTTTT
>DATDTQ010000032.1:0-2495 GCA_035290765.1 Candidatus Peribacteraceae bacterium | reverse complement strand
CGAAGGAAAGTACACCCGGTTTTGAGGCACGATGCGCTCTCCACCAGCTGAGGTGACAGGATAATATTTTTTGCCGGTTTTCGAGGCGACAAACTGCATCCCCGGCGGCACGATGACGGTGATTTCATTCGTCAGGAGCGCTCCGCCCGGCACGGCGAAGGCACCGCTCGCCGCCGGCAGCACGAGCGCGCCGTTGATGAAAAGACGCGCGCCGCTGCTGACACGTCCATGGACAAGGCCATTACGGATACCATCGACTTGCACCACAGGAATGAGTGGACGCGTATCTGGCACGAGGCGGATTGGTGGTACATCCGCCGCCGCCAGTCGGATGGTAACGATGCGGCCACTGATGTAACCAAACGTGGCCGCCAACAAGATGACACTGGCCAGACCCATCAATTCGGCCTTAGGAGAAACATGTGAACGCGACATAGTTATCGTAAACGGAATCCAATCGAACGTCTTTTTCTCTTAGGTGGCTGCATCAATTGACGGATGGCGTCAAAGACAATTTTGAACTGACCTTCATACCTACGTTCTAATTGGGCCAGCTTGCGGCCAAATTCGCGATGCTCGGCCAGAATGCGGCGCAATTGAACAAATGCGCGGACAACCTGGACGCTCATTTCTATAGCCAATGGTGTATTGAGTACGCTCGCCGCCATCACAGCACCATGTTCTGTGAACGCATGAGGTAAAATGGCTGAGTACTTCATCTTTTCCAGGTGGTCGCAATTTGCGACCACCTCTGCCAGCTCATTTTTCGTCAATTGAAAGCGAAAGTCCTTGGGGAATCTTTTGTGATTGCGGCGCACTTGCTCGTTCAAGCGCTTTGTCGTTACTCTGTAGAGCGCCGCTAAATCACTATCAATAATGACACGCTGACCACGCAATAAAAGGATAAGAGTTTCAACCGGCAAGGGCGTTGAAGTGGACATAGCGTATATCCATTGTTCCATTTCATCATTGTTGAAGAAGCAATGAAGCCATGCAGCAATGGAACGCTTCTCAATTTATCCCTTCGGCAAGAGCTAACATACGTTCTTATCCGGAGCCGAACGCGGTTGCTTCAAACAAGAAGACCGATAGAATTCGTTCGTGCTGCGACCTGAGGATCTCCGGCCGTATCTGGCTTCCGCATTGGAAGAAACGAATTTCCAGGGCCTGGGTGAAAAATACCGCGGCAAAGTGCGCGATGTGTACCGTCAGCCGCAGAAGCGGCGACAGATTTTAGTTGCCACTGACCGCCAATCCGCCTTCGACATCAATTGGTGTTCGATTCCCCTGAAGGGCCAAGTCCTCAATCAGTTGAGTCTGTGGTGGTTTGATCAGGTAAAAGATGTGATGCCGACGCACGTGATTGCCTCACCCGATCCGAATGTGACTATTGCGAAAGATCTGAGCATGTTGAAGGTGGAAATCGTTGTGCGGGCGTACCTGACTGGCTCCAGTAAAACGTCGGCTTGGATGAACTACGACGCTGGAGTCCGGCATTTTTGCGGCAATGTGTTGCCAGAAGGGATGGTAAAGAATCAGCCGTTCGCTCACCCGATCATCACGCCGACCACAAAAGGCGAAGACGATGAACTGATCGATTCGGCTGGAATTCTGGAGCGAGGCTTGGCAACGAAAGAGCAATGGGCAGAGATCAGCGCCAAGGCGATGGCGGTCTTCAAAAAAGGGCAGACGATCGCCGCCGGCCGGGGCTTGATTCTCGTCGATACAAAGTACGAGATTGGCCTCGATGAGAACGGCACACTCACGCTCGCCGACGAAGTGCATACACCGGACTCTTCGCGGTATTGGATTGCCGAGACATACGAAAAGCAATTCAAGACCGGTCAGGAACCGGAGAGCCTGGATAAAGAATTTTTCCGGTTGTGGCTCCGCGAGCAGGGGTTTGAATATGGCGATAAATCAACCTGGCCGAAGATTACGGATGAAGTCCGCCTGATGTTGGCTGCGAAATATATTGATCTCTATGAACGGATGACTGGGAAAACCTTTGCCCTGCCGAAGGATGCCGATACGGCTAACCGGATTGAGCGAAATCTGAGTGACTACGTCCTGAATTAATCAAAGTTCTAGTTTCCACCCCATTTTGACTTCGTTTTCTTTCGCGAATCCCTCGGGAACTTCCAAGGCAAACTTCGCTTGGGATTGTGATTCATAGAGAGGACAGGGATCATCCACACACGGAGGCATACTGACTGAAGAAACGAAATCACCCGCGGCATTAAAGAAAATGATATCCAGCGGAATCAACGTGTTCTTCATCCAAAACCGCATGACTTCCGGCTGTTCCGAGATGAAAAGCATGCCGTCAAACCGACCGATTGATTGTCGGTACATTAATCCGCGCTGACGTTCCTCCTGCGTCTCCGCCAATTCCACAGTAAGGCGCGTGCGGTTCCCCTCTTTATCCAGAAGATGAATAACCGCTGTCCGCCGGCCTAAACCAATAGCCAGGCCAACAGCAGCGATAATAAGAG
>DATDTQ010000031.1:0-4489 GCA_035290765.1 Candidatus Peribacteraceae bacterium | reverse complement strand
ATTCCGAGCAATCTTCCGACCACGCCCCCCTGGGATAACAGTTTCCTACAGACGGGCGACCACCATTTGGTGGCCATTACGTCCGCTGCTGAAACGCAGGTTTACCGCTGGCAATTTACGGCGGATCCTGTGCAGCCATGGGGGGTGGTGGCGAACCAAGGAGAATTTCAGTCGTATCAGCCAACGTTCCCTGGCGGCGACATTGTTGAACTTTTCGACGGGAGCGATGCCAAGATCTTGGCGGTGGGTTCGTCTGCGGCTGCTGAGTTGCGCATTTATGGATGGGACAGCAGCCTCGGACCAAATGGCCAGTTTGTCGCGGCAGGGACAGTGTCAGCCACAATCAGCCCAAATGACCGTCTCATCGGTTATAAGCGAGGCGAAACGATTTATATTCTCCATAGTAAAACCGCCGACTCCGCGACTGACTTCTACCGCTGGAACGGAGTCACTCTGACGTTGGAACGTACCATCAGTGCAGCGACAATCCTGCACGCGGTCACGGTTCCGGGTCGAAGTTATTTCTTAACGGCAGAAGGTCCGCTCTACATCTGGGAATCCAACCAGGGGACTCCAGGCCAACAGCCAACGCGGACGTTCCCGCCGGCCTATGATTGGTCGAGCTTCGTTTGGAGGGGCGGCGAACAGTTCATCGTCCAGGCAACGGAGCAAAACGGACACGACATTTTACTTTTCTACCGTATTGGCCAGTGTGCGATTGGCTCCAGCTGCTTCGAACATAATCCCGCCAATTGCACCCCCGGCCCGGATTGCGGAATAAGTTACGTCAGAGATGGTCTCTGTGTCGACGGCGCCGGCAACACCGATGAGCCGCCTCCTCTTACGGGAGATGCGGACGTCAATGATGACTGTCGTGTTGATAACCTTGACTACAACATTATTTCGACAAACCAGGGAAATCTTTTTGCCACACACGCGGAAGGAGACGCGAATTTGGACGGCGTCGTCGACCAAGCTGATTTGGACCTCTGGACCGCTCAACAGGGGATCACCGTGCCAAACTGTCCGGCTACCCAATGCGGTAATGGCGTTTGTGAAACTGGCGAAGATGAGATTCTCCAAGTCGGTAATGACCAGTGCATGATGGCCTGTCCGCAGGATTGCCCTGAACCGGGTACTAGCTCATCGAGTTCGTCTGCGTCCAGCGAGGATTCTTCTGCCGAGCAAAGCAGCAGCGCCTTTTCCGGCCATCCCGCCGCGGAGAGCAGCTCTAGCATTCCGGTGTCATTCTCTTCCCGCTCGCGTTTCTCTGACTGGGATATTTGCACCTGGCCGGGAAACTAAGTATTCAGTATGTAGTATGCGGTATGTTGTATTACAATCTACATACTACATACTACATACGACATACTTCATACAATTTCATCGCACGCTCAATCTCACATATTCCGTAATCTTCCCTTTACCCAGCAGCTGCCCAACCTTCTGCTCCGGGTTCTTCACAAACTGTTGCGTCGTTAGGGCGTTCTCTTCTTTGAACTTCTTTTCTTTGCCCATCATGATTTTTTCCATGATGGCTTCGGGCTTGCCTTCTTTGGCCAGCTGCGACTTCCAAATTTCTTTTTCCTTGGCAACATCACCCGCCGGAACATCATCCGGGGTTACATAGAGCGGATTCATCGCCGCGGCGTGCATGGCGACGTCTTTGGCCGTCTCGGCACTGCCGCTATCCAGCGCCACGACTACGCCGATCTTGCCGTTACTGTGGACGTAACTGCCGATGACTGGCGCTTCGATGACGCGGGTTTCGCCGAGACTGATGTTCTCGCCGAGTTGCTGGACGGCGGCCGTGACCTTTGGCTCAGCCGCCTTTTTCCCGCCGGCTTCGCCTTCCTTCAACAAGAGCTCGGCGATCTCTTGGCCAAACTTCTGGAAGTCGTCACTCCGCGCGACGAAGTCGGTTTCGCAGCGGATCAGGACGATGGCGAGTTTGCCTTTCCCTTCAGCGGTAAAAACGTAGCCTTCGCCCTGCTCGCGCCCGGCCTTCTTCACCGCGTGCGCGGTACCGCGCTTGCGGAGCCACTCGATCGCTTTCTCTTCATCACCACCCGATTCTTCGAGCGCTTGCTTACATTCCATCATGCCCACGCCCGTGCGGGCGCGGAGAGAAGCAACGGCGGAGGCGGTTACTTGGGTCATTGATCGAATGGGAATATTATAGCAGTGAGAAGATTAAGTGGAGTGATGGATCCTCGTAATTCGTACCTCGTAATTTCAAAATACGAAGTACGAGTGACGAGTTACGATGGTGAGGGCACAGGTGAGGGCAAGGTTGGCTTTTGTTCCAATGACTCAAGTTTGCCACCAAGTTCGGCGACGACCGTTTTGAGAATCAGTTCCAGCGATTTTACGGCGTCGTCATTGGCGGGCACGAACGCCGTGAAGAGGTCCGGATCGGTATTCGTATCACAAATACCGAAGACCGGAATCCCGAGTTTGCGCGCCTCCAAAACCGCCACGCGGTCGCGGCGCGCGTCCAGGACGAAGAGGGCATCTGGCGGCTTGGTCATCCCGCTCACGCCGGCCAGGGCGATCTCGAGCTTGGCGAGCTGCTTGCGGAGCTTGGTTTGCTCTTGCTTGGTGTACTTCTCGACTTCGCCCGTCCTGAACGATTGCTTCAGGTCGAGATAGAAACGGAGCCGACGCTTCAGCGTGGCCCAGTTGGTAATGAGTCCGGCAATCCATTTCTTGGTGACGGTCGGTTGCCGCAGCGCTTCGCCGGCTTCCTCCAACAGAGCCGTACTCTGCTGCTTGGTCGAAACAAACAGAATCGTTTTACCTTCGTCTTGCAGCTTTTTTAATTGCTTACACATTTCCGTCAGCTTGGCGTGCGCCTTTTCCAGATCGACAATGTGAATGCCCTTGCGGACCCCATAGATGAACGGCTTCATTTTCGGGTTCCATTTTTCTTTCTTGTGGCCAATGTGACAGGCGGCAGCGAGCAGCTCCTCGTTGGAGGGTATGGGCATTACGAGTGGGGAAAATCCTTAGTACACCTACCGACGTCGTTTCGCCTAAATGCGGAGGAACCTCATTTGTCACTTCGAGTGTCACCCTGAGCTTGTCGAAGGGCGAGAAGCGGCAAATGAATTAGGACCGCAGCGATCGGTCGGAGGCGGTTAAGGGCTTTATACAGGTGCTCAGGGGATTACTGCAAGAAATTCCCTCATATTCGGGCAATTTTCCGTTCCTTTTATTATAATGGTTTTCATGGTTACCGTTGATGCTCCTGCAGGCATTTTTTGGGACATGGAGGATCACGAGAAGCTGCAATTTTATGTTGAGCTAGAGCGGGCCAAGAAGAATCCGGATACGGAGTATCGTCTTCGTCATTTACGCGAATTATTTGAAAGCGCCGGTTTGCGAGTTTCGGCGGATTCACGGAATACCTTGCCCGATATTGTCTTTAATAAGCAACGGGTCATTAGTCACTTGGCTGCCCTGGGCCTCATCGACGCTGAGGGAAAACCAATTTTACAGACGGCCGATTAATTCAACGATCGATATTCTTGTTTGCTTCAGCGTGTCGCGGTCGCGAATCGTGACGGTATCGACAGCGCCCTGCTTCTCATCTTCCCCGAGCGTGCCGAAATCAACCGTAATGCACGTGGGTGTACCAATCTCATCCTGCCGGCGGTAGCGCTTGCCGATCGAGCCGGTGACATCGAAGTCCAAACGCAGATTCGTTTCCTTTTGCAGCTTATTGTAAATTTCTTGGGCCTTAGCGGTGAGGTTCTCCTTCTTACTAAGCGGAAGGATTGCAACTTGGACGGGAGCGAGGCGCTTATGGAGCCGGAGCACCGTTCGTGTATCTCCGTCTTCCAATTTTTCTTCGTCGTACGTTTCGAGGAGCACCATCAGCGTTGTCCGGCTTAAACCGAAGGTTGGTTCAACCACATGCGGAATAAATTTCTCGTTGGTATCCGGATCCGTGTATTGGAGATCTGCGCCGCTTTGCGCCGAATGGTTCTTTAAATCGAAATCCGTGCGGTAGGCGAGACCAAAGAGCTCCTTCCAGCCAAACGGCGTCTTGTATTCCACATCCACCGTTTTGCGCGAATAGTGGGAGAGCTCATCCTTGGTATGCTGACGCACGCGCAGGCGGTCTTCGGAAAAGCCCATTTCCAGAAGCCACGCCTGCTGCTCGCGCAGGAAGTAGTCGAAATGCGTTTCCCATTCGGCTTCCCGAATGAAGTACTCAAATTCCATCAAGTCGAATTCCAGCGTCCGGAACGTGAAATTTCCGGGCGTGATTTCGTTCCGGAACGCTTTGCCCACGGAGGCGATGCCGAACGGCAGCCGCTTCCGTGTCACGTTCAGCACGTTTTTGAAGTTCACGAACATCGCCTGCGCGATCTCGCCGCGAAGGTAGACCTCGCGACTCCGGACTTCGCCCTTCGGGCTACGCCCGGCAGGCTCATCGGCTTCCAGCGAGCCCAGGTTCGTGCGGAAGAGAAGGTTGAAGATG
>DATDTQ010000030.1:0-3655 GCA_035290765.1 Candidatus Peribacteraceae bacterium | reverse complement strand
TTGGTTTCGACATGCATCACGCGCGAGGCATGCGCATACAGGATGTGATCGTTGGCCACCGCTTCGAACGCTGGCAGTCGAACCACGGTTTTCTCGCGGTCCAGCTTCGGCGCGCGCTTGTGCAACTGCACCACGTTAATAATTGAATCCCCCTCTCCCTCCGGGAGAGGGCGGGGGTGAGGGGAAGTCCGCATTTCCTCCTCAGTCGCGTAGGGATTCACCGGTGGATTCAGCGCGCCGGGCGTGTCGAGATGCGTGGAATCGATTTCGCTCCAGCCCTCCGGCAGCGCCGCACGCACGAAGGCGGTGCCGCGAACGTCGGTAATGCTGGCAATCGGCTCCTTGGCCGCGAGGCGATGCGCGATCTCGACGACCTGGCGCTCGGCGTTGCCGTACACCAGCAGATCGGCCTTGGCATCCAGCAGGATCGAGCGGCGCACCTTGTCGGACCAGTAATCGTAATGCGCGATGCGCCGCAGACTGGCCTCGATGCCGCCGATAATAATAGGTACGTCGCTATAAGCCTCGCGCGCCCGCTGAGCGTACACGATCACCGAGCGGTCCGGGCGCCGGCCCGCGGCGCCGCCAGGGGTATAGGCATCGTCCGAGCGGATGCGCCGGTCGGCGGTGTAACGGTTAACCATGGAATCCATGTTGCCGGCGCTGATGCCGAAGAACAGATTCGGCCGGCCCAGGGCCTTGAACGGCTCGGCACTGCGCCAATCCGGTTGCGCAATAATCCCGACGCGGAAACCCTGCGCCTCGAGCACGCGCCCGATGATGGCCATGCCGAAGCTCGGCAGGTCCACGTAGGCGTCGCCGGTGACTAATATGATGTCGCAGGAATCCCAGCCGAGCTCGTCCATCTCCGCACGCGACATGGGCAGGAACGACGCCGAACCGAAGCGCTTGGCCCAGAACTTGCGGTAGGAAAAAATATCGCGCGCGGTTTGCATGGGAGAATAAGATGGCGGCACAGCGCCGCCGTATCAAGGCAGGAGGCGCAGTTTACCTGTGAAGTGGGTTGAATTCCACCGGGCGGGGTGTTTAGTGTGTCTCAGATAGAATACTCGCTATCGGCCCAAGAACGGACGTTCAACGCCGTGTTGAGTGGCGCGAGGCACGAACCTGACAGGAAACAGCGCGATGTCTCACCGCGCCTGCCTCCAACACAGAGTTAGAGTGCATTTTCACTGACTCTTCGGAGGCATTTTCTTTGCCAATTCTTCAGCAGCAACACATACCAAAGGCGCTTGTGGCTTTAGTGTTTTGACGGCCTCTTGATAACCATCTTGGAACATCACGAGTTGAAAGTAAGAAATCTTTAACAGATGGAACATCATTTCTTGATTGTGTCTATTGAGTACCTCTGCGGCAGGACTTGGCTGCGTTCCCGCTTGAATTATTTTTTTTGACAAGAAACGCATTAGTTCTTTGTCGCTTGGCATAACGACTGTCGCGAGATCCTCTTTGCCACAGGCTTCGAGAATCGCTGCGGTTTTGATTTTGCCCCCAAACTCTTTATAAGCTGCTACGTAGAGCTGAACTCGAAGCTCATTTATTTTTTCGTAATCTTGATCGAGAGCGCTAAAAGCGTTGTCAGACTGTGCAAATGCACCAAAAGACAGAAACATCAAGACCAAGAAAAAACTGGCTTTCATAAACTCTCCTTTCACTCTAACGATAAGGTTGCGCGCGTCTGCCTCGAACCGCTAGGTTAGATGCTCGCGATATAGCTCGCCCATAAGTTTCCGGTACAGACCAAACCACCAAGTGCTGCGAAAAACATAGAGACCAAGCCTGCAAGAAGTGCCGTGAATGCAAATGGATGGGCTTTTGGATTATTTTTCCAGTGGTTACTGTTCCAGTTAGTCGCCAGTTTTAGGGCGAGCCAGCCCATCATGGCCGTGGTAACGCCAGCTACCCCCGCTGCAATAAGCACTGTGAACACGAAGCGTTCTACCGCGCCTGTAAACCACGGCGGAACTCTCTTAATGCCTTTTTCTTTCAGTTTCGGCTTATCACCCAGCCCGAGCACACCGCGCAACGCATAAAGAAAAAGCGCGGTGACGACGCCGCCGACCACGACGGAAAAGATCAAGCCGTACAGCCAGTATTTCATTTCCACGAGCCTCTCCCTTCCTTAAGCATCTAACGAAAAGCTTGAGCAGCGAGCGGAAACGGCGCGAAGCGCCGACGTAGCGAGTCCGTCTCGAAGCGCGTGTTAGGCACTTTCACATGACGTACTTGAACTTACAAGGACGCCAGGGTTCAGCGCTTCTTATCTGGCTTCCAGTAATACTCATGACCAATTGGAGGACTAAACTGGGGTCAGATCACAATACTCGCTTATGAAAACTGTGATCTGACCCTAATTTTCCTGTCGCTTCTTCGGACTGTCGGACGGCTGGTGGTTGCGCCTGCAAGCAGACTACGACACCGAGCTGGCCAAGGACGCGTTGGCCAAGACCCTGGCCAAGATCAAGCCGTGGCCGCACACGAAACGCGCGGCGTAACATCCATTTCCCATACTGAGCCACTACTGGGAGGATTCCACAACAACTCCCGGCACGCACGGGACGCGTGCCAAGTCCCAATTCGTCACGGCCCAACGCCAGAAATCTGCGACACTGCCATCGGCCAGTTCTGGTAAAACATCCTGACACAGAAACTCCAAAGCCCGAAGCAAGGCTGGCAGCGGGCGGGTGTCTTCAAGCGGCGCGGCGAAGGTCTGCTTGCTGGATGAACTAAAAGGTGTCGGAGTGATTAATTAAAAATCACTCCGACACCTTTTTTACTGTGTTAAAACACTCATTCCAGCTTGCCAATAAAGCGATAGACAGCAATTAGAATTCCGAATCCGATATACAGTCCAAACAAAGCAACAAGCATTAGCATCGCCATCGCGAAACTTACTATTTTGTTTACTAATAGAAAAATAATCACGCCAACGAGACCAACAAACGAGGCAGCGATACCAGCGACGGCTATTAACGTTCTTCTTTTTGGCATAGATCATGCCGCCTTCGTTGATGTCGCATAACGCCGTTTTAACCGGCGCGGGAAACGATCACAACTGAATACGGCGCACCGTATCACCGCGTCCGCCTTGAACACGAAGTATGCAGTATTAACCGATCCGACAAACCCTGCAAGTCAACGCGGGTGGGTTTGAGGCTTATAGGCCGTCATGCGTAACCCAATCCGCCGGGCGTTTCCACGACAACACCCGGCACGTGCGGGATGCGGTCTTCCATGCGCACCAGCCATTCGCCACCGCGGCTTTTCGCCTGGAGAAAACTGCCGACCGCGGCGACCATCGAACCGAAGTGCAGCGGCCCGGTCGGCGACGGCGCGAAACGGCCGCGGCAGGGTTTGGACATAAATACCGAATAGTAATGGTTATTGTGGTGATTCCAGCCGTTGCTGTTTACCGACACGTACGATGAGTTTAACCTATCAAGACTTGCATAAATCATGAACAATCCAATGTAGCCCGGGTGCAAGCACGAAGTGCCGGGTGAGACGGAGATGTCGTGAATGTCCAGTGGACATTCACGCCGCCGAACGGGTGCAAATGATTCTCTTGCACCCGGGGCAGCAACGTGGAAAATCATATCGATCCCCGGATTGCGCTGCGCTTCATCCGGGCTAC
>DATDTQ010000029.1:0-2274 GCA_035290765.1 Candidatus Peribacteraceae bacterium | reverse complement strand
GAGCGTTTGCATCATGGCGCCGATGCCGTTCTCGGTCTGTGGGGTGACCAGCAGGTGCACGTGATTGGTCATCAGGACATAGGCGTGGACGGTGCAGCCGTGCTTTTGAGCAGCGCCGCGGAGCTTGTCGAGATAAAACCGGTAATCGCCGTCGGCGCGGAAGATCTTCTGGCGGTTGTTGCCGCGCTGGATCACATGCTGCGGCTGGCCGGGTAAGACAAAGCGCGGCAGGCGGGCCATTGGGGTTCCTGGTTCAATGTTAAGCCGCAGTGTATCGAAGGCACTCTTCTGGATCAATCGAGTCTGACCCCATTGATCTCTTCGTTTTTGCCCTGAACTCCATTATGCCCATACCCAAGAATACGCCGCATATGAAGAGCCGCAGAATCATTGCACCATAGTCAGCGCCGTTTATCAGAAAGTAGTCCCTCCACATCATCGGAACTTGGGTCGCTGCGCCGATGATCCCAACTAGCAAGAAGGTCCAACGCGCGAAAGCGGACTTGAGGGCGGCCCTTGGTGTCAGCGCCATCGCGATTAGCAGGAAGGCCCCGCCAACAAGGCCGACGTATGAGACAGCATCTTGGTGCGGTCTAAACCACCCATATCCAAGCAGCATTATCGCCGCAAAAAAAATCGCAAGTGCTCTCATTGATCCAGCCTGGCCACAAGGACGAGCTGATGACTAACGTCGCCTTCAGCGGCGCGCTTCAGCGCGTCCGCTGCAAGGGCTGGTTCGGCAGCTAAGTGGGGCCATCGGCCCCATGACTCCAGTCGCGAACGCTTTGTAGCTCAATCATGCGCATGTTTCCGCTCCAGGCGGCAACAGCAGCCCACAGAAACAGAAGCATGAGTGCGCAACTCGGGATTGTCCAATCTCTGGTGAGCGCCACGTTTAAATACCAACCAATAAACAACGCAATTCCGAGCGCAATGACCGAGTGCCACGAGATGAGAAAGGCACTCCAGCGCCGCCTTAGCCATTCGTGCACAGGTCGAGGCAGTTTCTCGTGATCAAAAGTAACAACGGCGTATAACATCTTGCGCTCGTCCACAGGGTCCGGTAGGCCGAGCTTCGACCACAAAAGCTTGAGACAGTCGCTGGAGACTGTAGCTTCGAAGTAAGTCCATCGTCGCCGCGTGCAGAGGCTGCGAATCAGGAAGATGACCCGCAGAATGGAGATAGAGATCGTTGCGATCACGAAGCCAAGTACGATCACCGCAACCCCGCCGCCAACAACAATTCCGATAACCTGACTCCATTCTGATCCGGAGAGAATTCCATTCTGCAACAGGCTCGCAAGGCTGGTGTTGGGGTCGAGATGTATTCCCCACAACAACGACGCGAACATGACGAATGGAGGGTACAGAAACCGAATTTGTCTTTGCTCGTCCATGGGTCTCCTTTCCTTCCAGTGCTGCCGAACGCCGAGCTAACCTGCGAGCCACGAGGCGCGAAGCGCCGACGTGGCGAGTCAGGTTGAGCGATGTGTTAGAACGCACTCTTTGCCTCACCATTCTATTTTTTCTCGGATTTGAAAAGATCCTGATGCTTCTTACGGGCTTCCATTTTCTTTATCTCTTCCGGTCGATCCTTGTATCGTTGTATCACCTTTTCGCCTGCCGGCTTTTCGTATGGATCATCCTCAGTGATTTTTTCCCCATCATAAAACATCCAAGTCCAGTGAAGCATCGCCTTGATGAAATCAGGATGCTCCGGTATCAGCACGTGGTGATTCGCAATTGCTTTAAGGATCGCACCAAGGGCAGAAATGTCGGGGTCAAACGTAACTTCGTCTTTGTCTCCCTCGTTCATATGCTTCAAGTCATTAATGTTCAATTGATCATTAATGTGTCTCGCATATTTCGCCTTTGCGGGAGTTTCACCAGATAGCGCCTCTCTAACTGCCATTGCGTAATCTGAGAATGGTTGCTTTCCGGCCTTCAGAACGAGGCCGTGAAGGATACCGTCCGCGGCACCGGCTAGAGTAATGGCAGACACACGATCTCTACGGCTCACGAACAGGCCAATCGCCGTTTCCAGTTGCTGTTGAGCGAGCACCAGCTTGCTTATGGTTTTCTCCGTCACTTGCTACCTCCCACACTGGAAAGCAAACGTGTCCGTAGTGCGTTCTAACGAGTCTGTAGAAAAACCCCCTTCCGGAAGTATGGCAGAGCCCGTGTGATTATTCGATTGGGTTTTCGTGGCCCCGGGTGCCGGGGTCCACGTTTTTGCTTCTTGTCGCCGGGCCTTGGTTGCCGTTTCCCCGTTGG
>DATDTQ010000028.1:0-5937 GCA_035290765.1 Candidatus Peribacteraceae bacterium | reverse complement strand
CGGATCGTAATGTGAGACGGTGTTGGCAGAGTTAGTCTGGTGTTACTTCATTGATCGCCGAAAGTCTCGCCAAGCTTGGCGGAGATTCTCTTTACGTAATTTTTCTGGAAGCAAAAACCCCAGACCCAGCAGTTCTATACCGACGATCAGAAACAGTAATCCTGGAGCTACGGGTAAAAATAGGCCGGCGATGCCCAGAACAACGCAGAAGACGCCAATAAAAACCTTGAGTATTCGCAGCAAAGAGATGCTACACTGAATCCTTTACTCAAGACATGGAAGAAGTCCCATACGAGGTCCGGCAAGAATTGTCCCATTTTATGGAGATACTAGAGGGGGCAGTGACTGAACTGGAAAAGACATTTGCAGCGCAGCGCGAAAAATATGTTCCAGTGGCTAAGGTGCACCGAATGGATATGCTACGGGCTTTCGATCAGATAATGCGTGCCATTGGTGGCAACGAAGCATCACCGACGGGGCAAATCGCAAAGTTGTTATCGAAATAAAAAAGCGGACCCAGCGGGTGAGATGCCAGCAATTTCTCTTGAATAAGGCTCGTATACAAAAACGGGAGCAAGTAGTTCCCGTCTTGCGTACTACGTCGTAGTCTTTTAGCGTCGGAATTGCGATTCGGCCGCTTGTACAATACTGCGGCGTGACGGGCGGTCACCACTATAGTTACGATCGACGCCCGGGGTTGGGTTCAAGGGATTTCGAACGATGACAGGTGTTTGATTCAAGTCTCGGACTGTATCCGGCATCACCGGTGCCCGGGCAGTGCCCATGGGTTGGAAGATGGATTCAGGTTCCCAGACTGGATCGTGATATTGGCGGTGATCCAGATTACGGTTGGCGTGAACGTCACGCAGTAATCGATCGTAGCCAAGCGTCTCGGCGGGCGGGTTTGCCTGCAGCCATTGGCGGAGCATAGCTTCGGCATCTTGGTGGTATTGCCGGTGGGCAGGTGCGCTACTCTCGCTTTCTTCGTGGGCTTGTTGCCATTCCGGGCTTGCACCGCGGGTAAAACCAGCATCGGGCTCCACTGTTTGGGCAAAGGCGGGCGTGACCGTTGAGAGTACAGCGGCTATCCCAGCGACCACCTTGCGCAGAAGAATCTTCATAAATTAAAAGGGGAAAAATTTGTTCAGAGAGACACGATAAAACCTTTTCCAGAAAAAGCCAAGAAAAGCGGAAGCATTCTACGGTTTTGATTGGGTCAAACTATGGCAGTTTGCCCATTTCCCGGCCGAAAGGCATGAAGCGTAAATCGGCACGCGCCCGCGCGTACACGTAAAGGCGTTGACGTCCTAAAACGGTCGTCTGCCGCAGGATTTAATCGATCCAACTGTTGATTTGGCTGCAGAGCCGTGGACGCTTGGGCATGTGGAGTGGATGATCCCGCTGGAAAAATAATAAATTTGTAACGGCAAGGCTGTCCGATTCTGTTTTGAGTGTTATTATCGCCTCGGTCTTTGGGGAGTCGCCACACGACTTCGCTCGCGCTTCGCTTGAGCTTCGCCGGGCGAGACCGGATACTGAGTGAAGAGTCATTATCAGCATCGTTCTTGGGGAGTCGCCAAGTGGTAAGGCAGCGGCCTTTGGAGCCGCCATTCGGGGGTTCGAATCCCTCCTCCCCAACCACTTCATGAAAGAAAACCTACGGTTTTCTCTCATGGACTCTCTTTCCCTAAGAAGAGTCGCTCCAGACTGGCAAAGCCAGTCTTCGCGAATTTATTCTATTTAGCAGTGGCACCCTGATTCACAGAGATAGCCATAAGTTACCAACTTTCTTACAATAATTTTATGAGTTTTAAGAATAAAAAGATTAGCTTTTTAATTTTCGGCTTGATAGCCTTCGTCGTAGGGTTTTTCTTATTCAAACCTTATCTTTGCTCAACCAATAATGCTGAACGTTCTTCCTTGCAAAATCTCATTTGTGGCCAATGGTGCTCCTATGAAGGCCCACTAATGGGAGGTGGATACTGGTCGGAAGACGGTAATTGTTGTTATTTGTGAATCTTGAAAATTCAGACTTCGTAAATCGTCCACCAGCCCCAACCATGGAATGCAAGTTTCTGAAGATATTAAGCGGCAGGTTCAGAATTTTTTGAGTCAGGCGAAGGCAGACTATGTCCATCGACTGGCGGTGGGCGCGGTGGTTACGAAGGGTTCGGCGATATTGCTTTTGACGCGATCCGATGAAGACATGTTGCCGCGTCATCTGGAAATCCCAGGCGGCGGAGTTGATGAAGGAGAAGACATTTTTTCGGCATTGAAACGGGAATTATTTGAAGAAACTGCGCTGACATGCACAGCAATTCTTTCCTGTTTAGAGCCTTTCGATTTCTGGGTCGGAAAGCAAAAAGTGAGACAGTTAAATTTTGTTGTTAAAACAGAACAAAGTGAAATCGCACTGAATCCTAAAGAGCATGAAAGTTATAGCTGGCATGATTCAAATGAAAGCCTCGACGGAAAAATTATAACACCGGAAATGCGGAAATTAGTTGAGTCATCGTTTTTATTATAAAAAAAGGGGCGCAAGATCTGCGCCCCGGGAAATGGTTCAACCAGTACTACAGGGGTTTTCCCGGCTAATCTAAGACGCGCTCATCACGATTTCGGTAATCGATTTGATCGGGATCAAAGTCGATTTCCTGAGAGAAGGAATTTCTCCAAGCGAGAAAATTCCAGCGTGACGGTTTCGGTCGGTGGGCCGAGAGGCGGGGATGACCTTCCCAAAGCGGCATCGGTGGCGCAACAGGCGGACCGTACGTTTCCGTTTTGACGAGATGCATGAGTCCCCACACTAATGCGATGGAGGCAGCGACGACCGGAAGAGGGTCGGCGACGCGACTGACCACGTATCCCAGGCCGAACGCACAAGCTATTTTCGTATACATTTAATTTCCTTTCTGCCGCATGAAGGCAA
Organism: Candidatus Peribacteraceae bacterium; assembly: GCA_035290765.1. GTDB lineage: Bacteria > Patescibacteriota > Gracilibacteria > Peribacterales > Peribacteraceae > DATDTQ01. Next base: position 3,008 of record DATDTQ010000028.1, on the reverse strand, counting down.
ACGATAAGGTAAAATGATCAGCTGAACCGTGCTTGGTATAGTCCTACGGAATAAAAGAATCAATCCGACTTCGTCTGCGGACTCCGCCGGACAAGTTACGGTTTTTTCGCGTCTTCTATTTCCTGCTTCCGTCGCAACCGATTCATGGCTTTCACCAGCAGAAAAAGGGCGAACGCAGTAATTGTAAAACCGACAATTTCATTGATAAAAATTCCGTAATTGAGGGTCGCCAAGCCACGGGCTTTGGCATCTGCAAACGATGTGACTTCCTGTCCAGAAAGATTAATGAAGAGATTGCTGAAGTCGGCGCCGCCGGTCAGCCGGCCAATCGGCGGCATGAGGATGTCGTTGACCAATGAATTAACGATTCGTTGGAATGCCGCGCCGATGACCACACCCACGGCGAGATCCATCGCATTCCCTTTCACAGCGAATTCGCGAAACTCGCGGGCGAAGGATCGAAACATCTTAGGAAGAGGGAAGAGACAAATCAGTCGGGGCCGGTGTCTCCGTGATGGTTATGCCTGCCGGAACCGCAAATGCTTCGGCGGTGACTTCTGTATCAAAATCAACAGACGTAGCGGTATACGTAATGCCCGCGTCGCCGAGCTTGGCTTCGGCGGAAAGCGGCACGCCTTGGGCCAAACAGGTCGTTGAACCGATGCTCGGCACTTCCCAAAGGACACAATCTTGGTTGAGCACGTTTCCCGGGCCGACTTCGCGACCGCCCATGGCCCGCATGATTTCGGAGCCGAGGCTGCCGAACTTGTCGTTCCCGTACTGCGCAATGAGACGAGAGCTCATGACGTCCGGCATTTTGGTGCCGCGGCCAGCCATCAAATCGATCGAGTAAATCTGGCCGTCGCGCAGAATCGTCAGCTGGCGGAACGCCTGCTCCGTGCCGTTCGTGGAGATTGTCAGACGCGTTTCCTTCGCCTCTATGGCGCCGTAGTCCGCAAAGCGCATTGTTTCCTCTCCACTGGCGACTGAGCCACTGATTTCGTACGTGACGGTGCCGAACTCCGCGGCGTAGCGGCGCGCGGTTTGGTTCATCACTGCTCCACTAGATGAGGTTGCGGGAGCCGGCTTCTTCTTACAAGCTGTCAGCCCGAAGCTCACAGTGAAGAGGAAGGCACAGCCAAGGACGAGGGGGAGGTGTTTTCGCTTCATCGCAGGCAAGGTAACGGTTTGAGGTCGCCACAGCAATAATTTCCGCAGCGGTTCTGCGGGTTTTTGCTTGCCGTTTCCGGGCCCGCTTCCTTACACTGCGCCGGCAATGTTCGCGATTGTCGACATCGCCGGTTTTCAGGAGAAAGTCCAAGAGGGCGACGTTTTGCACGTTCCGACTCTTGATGCTAAAGAAGGCGCCACGGTCACCTTTGACCAGGTGCTCCTCCTCGCAAAGGGTGATGACAACGTCACGGTCGGCCAGCCGCTCGTGAGCGGCGTGGCTGTCACGGCGAAAGTCATCAGCCACGGCCGCGATGCCAAAATTCGCGTGGTCAAAATGCGCCGCCGCAAACGCTACCGCCGGGTGCATGGTCACAAGCAACCGTACACGGAAATCGAAATTATGAAGATCGACGTCGGTTCCCCGAAGAAGGGGACCGGACGGACGCTGCAGAATAAAGAGTAATTAGTAGTTGCGGCGCTCGCCGTCAAACCAGATTTTATCTCCCGCTGAGATTACTTTGGCGTGTGATGCAGGTTCAGCGTGAGCGTTGACACCGAATGTTGGCTGCCCCTTTTCGCGGCGCGGGCGATGTGTGCGTAACCAAGGCAACGGCTCGCCATCAACCACCTGGCCCGTCTTCAGATCGCGTTGCGGTACTTTGCAACGGGGAGTCAGGCGAACCAGATTGATAATCTTTTCTTGTTGTTCAAAACAAATCTTCTGCGCAATGTCTTCAATGTTGGCCGGCGCGTCCCGTAAAACGATATTTGGACGAAATGATTCCATCGGCAATGTTCGGTAATCGTTGCCGTTGACTTCTTTCAGTCCTTCATTCAACCAGTCGAGGGTTTCCTGATTTGTAATGTGGAGCTGCGCACCGTCAGAAAAATTTGTCTGATAATTGGCATCTTGCCCTTGTGATGTGTCGGAGTAACGCGGCGAATCGATATGAGGAATAACCAATTGAATCTTTCCGGAAGTATTGCTGCGTCCTGTCTTATCTCCATATACTTGTAGCATCGCTTCGATGGTGTCAAAACGTTTATCTTCGACAACGACACCTTGGATTATTTCAGCCGTTTCCAGTTTGATCCGAACCGGATCGTAGTGCTCAGGCCACAGTTCCTCGGCGGAGAAAACGACCGATGTTATATAGGTGCCTGGCGCAGTGATTTCGATTTCTTCTTTATTGGGATCAAACTCAACCTGTAGTTTTCCGATGTGCTCATTGTCTTTTCCGGAAAAGCGGACTCTTTCACCTGTTGCTGGATCGATGCGAGCAAGCATTGCCTGCCGGTCACGGCAACAGCCGTCTAGCGTCGTGAGCCCCTTTTCAGTGAGGAGCGCTTCTTCCAGATAGATGCCTTGCATACCTTTAATAGGGTAGATGACTATTTCGCCAATGCGTGCGCGGACGCTTTCAATTGTCTGTGGGATGGCTTCCAGAGTCCGCTGGTATGGTTCTACATCCATACCGTTATACACTTTAAAATTATCAATGAGTTGTTGCCGTTGCGGACTGAGTTCGAAAGACATAGAGGTGCGGCAGTGTAATCTTAAATGAACATCGGTCAATCCTTTTCAATCGCGGTCCGCAGGTCCGCCATCGCCTGAAGTGTCAGACCGATATTTTGCATCGCCGCGATCGTCTCCCCGTACCGTTCGCCGGCTTTCATCAGATGATGCAGATAGCTTTTAAGGTGCGTCCGGCTCAGGGGAGACGGGGAATCAGGATCGATTGATGTGTGATCATCGCGGAAGCGCGCGTTTTGAATGCGCAGCTCCGAACCATCACTGAGCCACAGTGAACCGTGACGCGCGACGCGCATCGGCA
>DATDTQ010000027.1:0-4243 GCA_035290765.1 Candidatus Peribacteraceae bacterium | reverse complement strand
CATCGCGACCATGCGGGCGGAATGCTCCGAAGCAGCGGTTTCTAAAATTGCCTGGTAGATTTGGACTTCGGTCAGTTGCGGGATGATTACCTTCAAGACTTCTTTCTGAGAGGGCTCAAAGAGATACTCGCCCACACGTTTCGTGTCGGGCTCAGCGAGCTTTTGTGAGGTTCGCTGCGGCACAATGCTTTCTAACATCGAACGTAATTCACTTTGGGACAGAGGCAGCAGCACCTTCGCGGTCGGTAATTGTTGCAGCGCAGAGATGCAGTCAGGGTAGAGGAGGACGACCTGGTCGTAATCGCCTTTTAAAAACGCATCCGTCACCAGACGAGAGATCGCGTAGGAATCACGAAAGGTGGGATGGTTCGAAAATCCGTTGAACGCGGCCACGACATTCTGTCCTTGCCTCGCTAAAAACTGTTGCCCCTTCTTTCCAACGGCCACAAAGTCCAGTTGGGCAAATTTCGGGAGCGTTTTCACGCCTTCGATATATTGCAGCGTTGTCCGGAAGAGTTGCGCGTTCAAACTACCCGCCAAACCGCGGTCGGTGGAAAAGAGCACGCAGAGGATTCGGTTGACCGGCCGCTTCTGCAGATACGGATGTGACTCCGGATAAATGCCTGCGATGCGTTGCAGAATATTCCAGGCTGTCCAAGCATAGCGACGGAGCATCTGGGAGTTCTGCAAGGCTCGGCGCATCTTGGAAGCAGCCACGAGCTCCATTGCTTTTGTGACCTGGCGGGTGGATTTCACACCGCGGATCTTTTGCCGAAGGTCGCGGAGGCTACGGGCCATTTACCGCTTGGTGAAGGGCTCTTTGAAGGATTCTACTAGTCGCTTGAGCTGCTCTTCGGCCGCACTTGTCAGTTCACTTCCGAGTTGTTTCAGCAAATCGAAGTGCTTTTCCCGTAGTGACGTCAGGAACTCGGCTTGGAAACGCTTTACGTCTTCCACGGGGATGTCATCGAGGTACCCATTCACACCTGCATAGAGCGAGGCGACTTGTTCGCCCACGGTGAACGGACTGTATTGATCCTGTTTGAGAAGTTCAGTCAGCCGCGCGCCACGATCAAGCTGTTTCTTGGTGGCAGCATCAAGATCAGAACCGAACTGCGCGAAGACCGCAAGGTCGCGGTACTGTGCCAAGTCGATACGGAGGCGGCCGGCTACTTTCTTCATCGACTTTCGTTGGGCAGCGGAGCCGACGCGGGAAACAGAGTTACCCACGTTCACGGCCGGACGAATACCTTTATAGAAAAGATCACTTTCCAAGAAAATCTGGCCGTCCGTGATCGAAATCACGTTCGTCGGAATGTAGGCGGCAATGTCACCGGCCTGCGTTTCAATGATTGGCAGAGCTGTCAGCGTGCCGCCGCCGTGCTTGGAGTCCATGCACACCGCGCGCTCAAGGAGGCGCGAGTGCAGGTAGAACACGTCGCCCGGGTACGCTTCGCGTCCCGGCGGACGGCGCAGGAGCAGGGAAATCTGACGGTAGGCCCAGGCATGGCGGCTGAGGTCGTCATAGATGACGAGCACGTCTTTCCCTTGGTCTACAAAGTACTCGCCCATCGCGCAACCCGCAAAGGGGGCGATGTACGAAAGCGCCGCGGCTTCAGCGGCTGAGGCGCTCACAATAATCGTGTATTCCATGGCGCCCGCTTTCTTTAGATCAGCCACAATACGAGCCACTTTTGCTTCCTTCTGACCAATTGCCACGTACACGCAGATCACAGGGCGATCCGTCTTCTGGGTTTCTTTCAGATTGATAATGGCGTCAATCGCTACGGCGGTTTTACCGGTCTGGCGGTCGCCAATAATCAGTTCACGCTGGCCGCGACCGATTGGGATCATTGAATCGATGGCGATGACGCCCGTCTGCAGCGGCACGTCGACTGATTTGCGCTCAATGACACCAGCGGCAATCTTCTCAACGGGGTAAAAGGTCTTGGTTTGGATCGGCTTGCCACCGTCCTTTGGTTCACCCAGTGCGTTCACGACGCGACCGATCATCGCTTCACCAACCGGTACCGAGAGAATGCGGCCGGTGGCCTTCACTTCGTCGCCTTCTTTGATGTCGTTGCTTTGGCCGAGCACAATCGCACCGACATCATCTTCATTCAGGTTTAAAGCGACACCAAAGCGACCTTGCCCGAAATCAATCATTTCGGCGGCGCCGATGGTCGAGAGACCATCAATGCGCGCGATGCCGTCACCGATTTGGGCGACGGTGCCGACGTTTTCCCGGGCGGTTTCTTTCCGGTAGGAAGCGACGCGTTCGTCGAGGGATTTCAGGAGATCTTGGGTGAGAGTCATGACAGGAGGGAGGAGAGACGATGCAGCGCGCCGCGGAGCGACGCGTCAAGTCGCTCATCGCCGACGCGCAGACGCGCGCCCCCGATGAGTGAAGGATGTTCCGACACAGTTAGCGCGACCGGTCGGTCAGAAATTGTTCGCAAAGCCGTTTCCAGGCCGGCGCGCTCGGTTTCAGTCAGCGGCTTGAGAACTTCGATCTCCGCTTCCAGCGGACCATAGCGGCGTAGCATGCGCCGCAGCAGTTTTGGGAACGCCGCGAGATCGCGGCGCGTACCGTGCTGCCGGAGTCGGTCTGCGACTGCGACCACGAGGGCCGGACCGCGCTCAGGATTCTCCGACGCGAGTTCGGCCGTGGCTCGGGCCAGTGCGCGTACGTCAGCGTTCATTTCAAGAGTGTTGGAATAGAATCATGTAAAGAACTCACGGCTTTCTTCTGATCAGCGTCAGTAAATTCTCGTTCAAGTAACTTTTCGGTGAGGGTGACCACGGCTTGGCTCAATACATCCTTTACTTCTTGCAACGCCTCGGCCCGTTCTTGCCGCAATTCTTGGCGACCTTTGGCGATGACGGCCTCGGCCTCGGCGTGGGCTTTTTGCAGCAGTTCCGCATTCACGACCTCGGCTTTTTTACGAGCCTCTGCGAGCAAGCGGCCCGATTCTTCATCAATGCGCTTAAGCTCGGCGCGCCGTCGTTCCTGGAGTTTAAGCATCTCCTCTTCGGACCGTTTAGCATCTTCCATCGCTTTGCGAATGCGTTCGGTGCGCTGGTCGATCAAACGGAGAAGCGGCTTATAGACGAGTGCCGTCAGCACTCCGAGCACGATGAGGAAGTTGACCATCTGCGCGATGAGCAGCGGCCAATTGACGCCGAGCTTGGCGAGAAGTTGCTCCATGATTAGACGAACTTAATGATCAGAGCGACAACCAGCGAGTAAATGGCGATGGCTTCCGTGAAGGCCACAGCCAGAACCATCGGGGTTTGAATGCGGCCGGCAGCGTCGGGATTGCGGCCGATGGCGTTCATTGCGGCGCTGCAAATCCAGCCGATTGCGAGGGCCGGCATGAAAGCGCCAAATCCCATCGTGAGGGCCACGAAGAGATTATTGTCGAGGGCGGACGGGTCCATACAGTGAAGGGGGAAGAAATAGGGAAAGAAGTTAAGACGCGAGGTGGGGAATCACTGAGTCATGCTGCTCGTGACCTTGATCATGGGCCATGGTGGCCATCTTGAGAAAAACAAGAGTCAGGAGCGCAAACACCAATCCCTGGATGAAGCCGACAAAGATTTCCAGTCCCAGAAAGGGGATCGGGGCGAGGTAGGGCAGCAGAAAACTGATCACGACCAGCAGCACTTCACCCGCGAAAATATTACCGAAGAGACGGAAGGTGAAGGAGATGACCTTGGCCATTTCGGCGATCAGTTCGAGGATGCCGACGAAGCTGCCGATCGGGTCTTTCCAGGGCGGCACGAAGAATTTTCCCGCGTACGGCAACACGCCAAGCGCGGCGATGCCGAACGCTTGCGTCGCGATCACGGAAATCAGCGCAATCGCCAGCGTCATATTGACGTCGGCGTTCATCGACCGGAAGAGGGGCAGCGGCACCAGGTATCCGTCATGCATTCCTTCGATGGTGATGCTACCAACGCCAGGCAAAATACCCATCCAGTTGGCCGCCACGAGAAAAATCAGAATCGTCGCCACGAGCGGGAAGAACTGACGGGTTAAGGTTTTGTCCTGCACGACGCTGTCGAAGAAATCGAATAATCCCTCTACCAACATTTCCATCAAGGACTGGAACCGCCCGGGGACTTCACGGTAGCGCGTGCGCCAGAGGACGATCGCGACGGTGAACAGGACGAGCATCGCCAGCCACGCCATGAGGAGGGTATTGCGGATTTCAAAGGCGCCGATGTGGCCGATCGTTTC
>DATDTQ010000026.1:0-4963 GCA_035290765.1 Candidatus Peribacteraceae bacterium | reverse complement strand
AGCCAAGCGCTAGATAGGGGAACAAGTAGCGCTCGTGCATTTCCGCGTTGAACATGAAAAACGCATAGGCCACAAAGGCGGCGAAGAGCATCAGCATGCCTCTGCGCCCGCCAGTGCGAATATCATCTTGAATTGAACGGCGCCAAAGGAGCCAGGCTATCACTGTAAACACACACCAAACCACGATGCCGAACGTCCGGTACGAGACGAGATTGAAGAACAACTGGGTCGAATCGCGACCAGTGTCATTGGTATACAGCATGACCCACACATTGTGGGCATTTAAACTCAGACTGGTGTAATAACCGACCGAACTTTGGTACATGTCGAGGATTTTGTCAGTGGCGCCTTGCAGGAGAAACGGCGAGAGCACCAGCAGAGCGGCTACCAATCCACCGGCCGCGCCAGAGAGCCAACGCCGCCAGCGTACATCCCCGGCCGCGGCGAGGACCGGAAGCATGACCAGCGCTTGCGCTTTGAAGAGCAGCGCGGTGCCCAACATGCAACCCGCGGCAAACCACCATTTTTTTTGCAGACTGAGGAGTGCCAGACACATGAAGAGTGTGAAAAGCGCGTCTGTTTGTCCCCACACCGCTGAGTCGTGAATAATAGCCGGATGAATGGCATAGAGCGCGACGGCGGCGAGCGCTTTGCGCCGTCCGCCCAGTGGAATAAGGAGCGCAAACAGAACGATGATCGTGACCAGGTCTGCCGCGATTGCTGGCAGCTTGATGATGGCGTGCGAGGCGGGCGAGTCGGGATCAAATGGCTGCTCTGCGAACAGCTCATAGACCAGGCCACCTGTGGCAAACGCCACAATGTTCAGCGGTGGGTAATTTGGAACCCCCATGCCAGGGTCAACCTGACGAGTATATGATTCCACAATACCTAAACGCATCGCGCTTAATCCCCATTCCTTATTGAGATGCAAATCGCTGCCGTGACCATCGTGCCAAATGAGGAACATCCGTAACAGGAGAGCGACGGCAATTACAAACGGCAGCAGAGAAGTCTCTCGGCTTTGCGTAAAAAGTCGAATGATTCGACTGGCTGCCCACGAGAGCGAGAGGAGCAGCAATATGATGATTGAGAAAAAGAGCGGATCCGCATAGGCAACTCGCACATCCAAACCACCTGGGCCACCAGTGTTATGAACACGCACATACAAGCTATTCATTCCTCGCTTGAGATTTTGGAGCGCAAAGGCGTGTCCGGCGTGGTAGCCGCATTTTCCTTGAGCAGCGGGGATAAGTTCATTATTGACCATCAGCACTTCAACGCAGTCATCGGGGGCAATGATGAGATGTGTCGCGTGGAGCGGAGCGAGCGTGAAATCAACTCGTACATCAAAATACTCAGCTATGTCGGGTACATAAAAAGGAATGTCTGCCGAGAGTGCTTCTTGTTGGTCCGGCTGAATGATCGCTTCAGAAAATCGTGGACCAATCCAACGAATCATGAGCAGCATCCCCGCCGCAATAAAGAAACAAGCGGCGATTTCCGCCCAAAAAAGCGGTTGCAACATTTCTTTATGTGCACCACGGCGAGCTTTCACGTTCGAGACAGAACGTTGGACATCATCATTTGCAGTGTATCGTGGATGATGAGAAATGTCTCTATCTATCCACGCTCTGCTGGTTTGAAACTCTAGGGTATAATCGGCAATCAGAAATGTCCGTGTCCAATATAAGACATCGCGGCTTTACACTGGTGGAACTACTGATTTCGATTGGGATCATTGCGCTGCTTGCAGCCATAGTGATGGTGGCGATCAACCCGACGCGACAATTGGCTCAAGGACGAGATGCAGTGCGGCAAGCCGATGTTCTCCAAATTTTGAAAGCAGTTCAACAGCATGTTGTTGAGTATGAGGCAATGCCGAGCGGGATTGATGAAACATTACGCATGATTGGAACGGATGCTGCTGGTTGCAGTACCTACTGCGGCGGAGGCAGTCCGTCTCAGATAGAATTTACGGTACGCGTAGCGACTGGCAATGATGATGTCGAAGAGTGGTACGACGGAACCATGTCGCTTACGAGCAGCGATTTAGATTTAATCTATGACGGTAATCCCGCTCGGCTCGATCAACTCATCGGCATTCGCTTTCAACATGTCTCGGTGCCGTAAGGGGCGACTGTCGAGGAGGCGTTTCTCACGTTTACTTCGGATGGCGCCGGCGGTCCGGCGACGCTCCAATTTTATGGAGAAGCTACCGATGATGCGGCCCCTTTCACATCAACGGCCCTCGATGTTTCAAACCGAACCCGCACGGTGACGACAGCATCTCTGGTGGCTGCGTCCGATTGGCTTGCCTACCCGCCCGCGGAAACCGATGATTCGCCTGATCTGTCCGCCCTCATCGAGGAAATTGTCGCCCGGCCTGGTTGGACGAGCGGTAACGATATGGCGTTTATTATTGACGGTACGACACAGTCTTATCGCGTTGCCGTGGCCTATGATGTCAACGCGGCCACCGCGCCCCTATTGACCGTCCGGTACCAAGACGACAGCGATACCACAGCCGAGAGTTGCTTGGATCTCTCGGCGCTGGCGCCAGAGTTTCTGTCCGAGCTGCCCGCTGATCCCCTCAGCGGCACACCAGCAAAAACAAACTATGCGGTCCAACGGCTCGCGGACGACCGCGTTCGTGTCCGCTCTTGCGCAGCGGAGGCAAGCGAAGTTATTGCTGCCGAACAATAGTCAGGAGCGTTCCGCCCGCTTTCGTTCATTTTCTTTCAGATGTTTCTTACGGAGCCGAATTGACTCAGGCGTAACTTCGACTAATTCATCGTCATCAATGTACTCGAGTGCTTGTTCTAATGTCATTGGCTGAACCGGTGTCAGATTGATCGCTTCATCGGTCCCCGAAGCACGAACGTTCGTCAGCTTTTTCTCTTTCATCGGATTCACGGTCATGTCCTCATTCTTCGCACTTTCGCCGATGATCATTCCTTCATATATTTTGACCTGAGGACCGATAAATAGACTGCCTCTCTCCTGGAGCCCCCACAGCGCAAAAGCGACAGAAACACCGTTTTCCATTGAAATCATTGAACCGCGGGTTCGGCCCGGAATATCACCTTTTATTGGCTCATATTTCAGAAATGAATGCGTCAAAATGCCTTCGCCGCGCGTTTCAATAATAAAATCGCCGCGCATGCCAAGGAGTCCACGCGTCGGAATCTTGAATTCCAGACGCGTGTGGCCTTCATGGGTTTTGATATCGAGCATTTCACCTTTGCGAGTGGCCATCATGTTAATGACGGTGCCGGCAAATTCCTCCGGCACGTCGATGATGGCGTGCTCGATCGGCTCCATTTTGACGCCGTTCTCTTCACGCACAATTACTTCCGGTCGCGAGACTTGTAATTCAAATCCTTCGCGGCGCATGTCTTCAATCAAAACCGAAAGGTGTAGTTCACCCCGACCCGCGACTTTGTAAGCATCTGTCCCCGGGATTTCTTCGACGTGAAGACCAACGTTGGTCTCACGTTCTTCCTCAAGGCGAGCTTTGATGTGACGAGTTGTGACTAACTTGCCTTCCTTACCGGCAAAAGGGGAGTTATTCACCAAAAAGAGCATCGTGATGGTAGGCGGATCTACGTGAATGGCGGGCAAAAGTTCGGCATTTTCATCGGTGGTAATTGTTTCACCCACGTAAATATCCGGAATGCCGGCAATAATAACGATGTCGCCCGCGATCGCTTCCGGCACTTCTACACGTTTGAGGCCAAGTTGAACGAAAATCTTGGCGATTTTCCCTGGCCGAGTCTTACCATCGGCCGTCTTCACGAAGACGGCTTGGCCGGTGGCAACTTTTCCCTCGTACACGCGGCCGATAGCGAGCCGTCCCAAATATTTATCATAGCCCAGTGAACTCGGCTGCATGCGGAAGGGCGCGTCGAAGTTCTGTTCGGCCGCTGGCACTTTTTGCATGATGACTTCAAACAGCGGCGTTAAATCTTTGGAGTCGTCATCCAATGATCGCTTGGCGATTCCTTCCCGAGCAATTGCAAACAGGTAGGGAAAATCGAGTTGCTCGTTATTGGCGCCCAGCGCCGCGAACAAATCGAATACTTGGTCCACGACGGTCTCCGGTTGGGCCGCCGGCTTATCAATTTTATTAATGATGACAATCGGTTTGAGCCCTAGTTCAAGCGACTTTTTGAGCACGAACTTCGTTTGGGGCATTGGACCTTCTTGCGCATCCACGACGAGGAGCACGCAGTCGACGGTGCGCAGAATCCGTTCCACCTCCGAGCCGAAATCGGCGTGCCCAGGCGTATCAACAATATTGATTTTGCAATCGCCATATTTGATCGATGTGTTTTTCGCGTAGATCGTAATGCCGCGCTCTTTTTCCTGATCACCGGAATCCATCATAAGCTCACCCACGGTTTCATGAGCAGCGAACGCGCCGCCTTGTTTGAGGAGCGCGTCAACCAGTGTGGTTTTACCGTGGTCAACGTGAGCGATGATGGCGATGTTTCGGATTGTCATAAAGACGCGAGCCCGGGAGCCCTCGCGGCTTTATCTTCTCATTAATCTGCCCATAAACCCAGCAAAAAAGCCAGGACTACGATGATGATTGGTTGATGAACCAAATACAGCGGGAAGGCCTTACGGCCGGTCCAAAGGAGCCATCGTGGGTAGGGAATCTGAGCCAGGGGTTTGAGAGCACCGCTGCGCAATGGCACGTATGCAACAGAGCCCAAACCCATACCGATCAACATCGCTCCGAACCAAGGTAGAAGTGGATAGTAATCGAGTGTCATGAATGTGGCGGGCGGCCACCTTATATCGAACATCCAACAAAGGAGTAGTAGACCTGCGCCAATGAAAACATTCCAAACACTCAAGCCAATGAAGAAAGGTTGAAGCAGTGTGCTGAGCGCAATGAGGTGCAGAATGCCGAAACGAACAAATGTCGTGGGATCAAGCAGCCACGTGGCCAGTGAAA